>JBQLZI010000018.1:0-18659 GCA_052168195.1 Phycisphaerales bacterium | reverse complement strand
CCGCCGCGCTCGCGTCGAGGGCGGCGGCCTTCTGCACCATCCGCATGCCGTCGTCGTACGCTCTGGTCATCACCGTGCCGGGAATCGGCGGCGCGATCTCCGGCCTCGCGATGAACAGCGGCGTGCGCAGATCCATGGTGAACGCCACCGGCCTGCCTGATGCCAGCGAGAGGCGCACGTCGTCCCAGTCTTCGTCGGTCTGGTTCTCGACGATCGCCCATCCCTGGAGCAGCGGCTTGCCGCCGGTTTCCTCGGGCAGGACGAGCCGGTAACTGGTTTTCCACACGGGCGATTCGTGCATGTAGCCGATGGTCGCGGTGCGCTCCGGGCCGTCGCCGAAGTCGATGGTCACCTCGGCGACGTTCTCCGCGCGCCGCTGCGCGATCGTGCGCAGGGCGTCGCGCAGGTCTTTCGCGACCCGCTCGTCGAGCACCTCGAACGACGAAACCCGGGCGAGATTGACGCTCTTGACCCCCGTGTCGGTGACGAGCGTGACGTACTGGCCGGACTCGTCCTTGAAGTTCCTGGCCTCGACGCTGAGCACCTGCCCGTTTACCGGGCCGTCGGCGGTGGTCAGCGCGACGGCCACGCCCTTGAGTTGCCCGAGCAGGTCGGCCTGCGTGTTGATCCGGCGCACGTCGATCTGGTGCTTCGACAGCAGCCGGTCCAGCGGCTCGGTGGAGGTGAACGACACGCTGGGCGGCGACGTCGCGCCGTCGTCGAGCACGACGAGCGATCGGAGCACGTCGTTGAGATGGGCAAGATCGAACGAGAGCGTCGAGTATCCCTCGCCGCCGACGCGCCCCGACCGTTCGAGGTAGGCGACCCCCGAGCGGTACAGGGTGACAGATCGCAGCGGGAGTTCGGCCGCGAGCGCGCCGGACCCGCCTGTCAGCGCGAGGGCCGCGAGCAGCGTGCGCGCTCCGCGCCGGTGGGTGATCGTGTTCGTGGGTGCGCGCAGCGACAGCGCGGCGGTGGCGATCGTGGTCGTCATCGTGGTGCTCCCATCCGTTGCCATGGCCGGATCGGCCGGCCGTTCCGAAACCGAGACTCGGACGCCGGAGCCGGACGCGCGGTTCCGCGAGTTCGGGCGCCGCGACGCCGAAGGGCTAGAGTGGGCGGCCCGTGTTCTCCCCACAGGATGCCGACAGCATGCCCGCGCTCCCCATCGTGCAGCCCACCCGCCCCGACGACCGCGACCGACTGGCCCGCGAACTGGCGAACGCGGTGCAGGGCGATGTGCGGTTCGGGCTGCACGACCGCATGCTCTACTCGACCGATGCGTCGCTGTACCAGGTCGAGCCGCTGGGCGTGGTCATCCCGGCCGACGCCGACGACGCCGTGCGCGCGATCTCGTTCTGCGCGCAACGCGGCGTGGCGATCCTCCCGCGCGGCGGCGGAACCTCGCTCGCGGGCCAGTGCACCAACCGCGCGGTCGTCCTCGATTGCTCCCCGAACCTTCGCGCGCTGACCGACATCGATCCCGTCGTGCAGACCTGCGAGGCCGGGCCGGGCCTGACTATCGAGGAACTCAACCTGCGGCTGCTCGGCGCGGGACATCAACTCCTGTTCGCGCCCGATCCGGCGACGGTGCGCCAGGCCACCGTCGGGGGGTGCATCGGCAACAACGCCGCGGGCGCGCGGTCGGTGCTCTACGGCCGCACCAGCGAGAACATCGAGGCGCTCACGGTCGCGCTCGCGAGCGGCGGGGTGGTTCGCTTCGAGCCCGCCGCGGCGCAGAAGGACGCGAGAGCTCGCGACATCACCGAGCGGGTCGTCGACGTCGTGCGCCGCCACGCCGACCTGATCCGTGCGCGCTTCCCCAAGACCATCCGCCGCAACGCGGGATACCAACTCGATCTCGTGCTCCAGCAGCTAGACCAAGGCGCGGGGGTGGACGACATCAACCTCGCGCCGATGCTTTGCGGCAGCGAGGGCACGCTCGCCGTCACGCTCTCCGCGAAACTGCGCCTGCGCGCGATCCCGAAGGCCAAAGGCCTCGCCGTGCTGAGTTTTGCGTCGGTGGACGACGCGATCGCCGCGACCCTGCCGATCCTCGAAACCGTGCCCAGCGCGGTGGAACTGCTCGACGACCTCGTTGTCGACCTCGCGCTTCAGAACCGCGAGTGTCGTCGGTACGTCGAACTGCTCCCGAAGACCCGCGGGATGACGCCGCGCGCGGTTCTGTACGTGGAATATTTCTCCGAGCAAGGCGCCGAGGAGATCGAAGAGAAGTTCGCCGCGGTGCGCAGGGCGGCGCCGAACGCCCCGTGCGCGACGTACTCAGACGCCAAGGCGATGCTCAGCGCGTGGAAACTGCGCCAGAGCGGAGAGCCGCTCCTGCACGGGCTGCCCGGCGAGCGCAAGCCGATCACGTTTGTCGAAGACAACGCGATCCCGCCCGCGCGCCTCGCGGAGTTCGTCAAGCGACTCCGCGGCATCGTGGAGAAGCACGGCACGCGCGCCGCGTTCTACGCCCACGCGTCTGTCGGTGTGCTCCACGTCCGGCCGCTGCTCTCGACCAAGGATCCGGGCGATCTCGAGCGCCTGCGCTCCATCGCGGTCGAAGCGGCGGACCTCGCCCGCGAACTCGGCGGCGTCATGAGTGGCGAGCACGGCGACGGGCGCGTCCGCTCCCCGCTGCTCGAGCGCTTCTACGGCCCCGGACTGATGCACGCGTTCCGCGAGATCAAGGCCATCTTCGATCCGCAGAACCTGCTGAACCCCGGCAACATCGTCGCGCCCGGGCCGATCGAAACGGTCACCGCGCGGCTCCGCGTGGCGCCGCACGATTACGACGGCGACGGTTCCCCGCCTGTTCGCGTGCCGAGCGTCGAGACGTTCTACGAGTATGACGATCAGGAGGGATTCGACCACGCGGTCGAGATGTGCAACGGCGCCGGGCTGTGCCGCAAACGCAGCGGCGGCACGATGTGCCCCTCGTACATGGCGCTCATGGACGAGCGGCACGCGACCCGTGGCCGTGGCAACGCGCTGCGGCTCGCGATCACCGGGCAACTCGGGCGCAACGGGCAGGCGAGCAGCGCGGGCGAGCCGAACTGGGACGATCCGGGCACGCTCGAGACGCTGGATCTGTGCCTCTCGTGCAAGGCGTGCAAGGCCGAGTGCCCGAGCAACGTGGACATCGCGCGGCTGAAGGCTGAGTACCACGCCCAGCGCAACCAGCAGCGCGGCGGGGCGCCGTGGAGGCAGCGCATCCTCTCGCGGGTGCGCACGCTCAACGCGCTGGCCTCGGTTGCGCCGCGGCTGAACACCGCGCTCTCTCGCTCGGCGCCAGGACGCGCGGTCATGAACGCGCTCTTTGATTTCCATCCGAAGCGTTCGTTGCCAGGCTTCACGCCGAGTCTCTTTCGCTGGCACGAGAAGCGCGCGGAGGAGACCACAGGCGCGGCGAAGGTCGTGCTCTTTGGCGACTGCTTCAGCGCGTACAACGAGGCGCACATCGGCTGCGCGGCGGTCCGCGTGCTTGAGGCGCTCGGATACGAAGTCGCGCTTCCCCGCACCGGTTGCTGCGCACGGCCGGCGATCTCCATGGGGCTGCTGCCGCAGGCGATCGCCACCGCCGACGCGACGCTGGACCAACTTCGCCCCTACATCGAAGACGGGGATGTGCGCGCGATTCTCGTCCTGGAACCGTCGTGTCTCAGCGCGATGAAGGATGACTGGCTCTCGCTCAAACTCCGAACGCCCGGACGGCTGCGCGACGCGCTCGCGCGCAAGGCGATGATGGTCGAGGACTTCATCGAGGCCAACTGGGACAGGCACCCGCGGCCGGCGCGCATCAGCGTTGACGCGTCCCGTGTCGCGCTGCACCGCCACTGCCACCAGAAGGCCATCGAGGGCGCGGACAGCAGCGCCGCGCTGCTCCGACGCGTTGCGGGTGACCGGCTGGACGTGCTCGACACCACCTGCTGCGGCATGGCCGGCATGTTCGGCTACACCAAGGGCCGCTACGACCTTTCGATGCGGATCGGAGAACTCGGCGTGCTGCCCGCGGCGCGATCGATCGAGGAGGGGGAGGTCATGGTCGCGCCGGGCACGTCGTGCCGGCATCAGATCCACGACGGCGCCGGAAGGCGGGCGCTGCACCCGGTGGAGTTCCTCGCCCAGGCCATGGGGCTCCGCGACGGCGCATGAAAAACCCCGCCGAAGGCGGCGGGGTCTCAACGATGCAAGGGCGACCGACGGGATTTGAACCCGCGACCCCCTGGACCACAACCAGGTGCTCTAACCGAGCTGAGCTACGGCCGCCATTCGCGACGACTGTATCGCTGCGATCCGGCGTCGGCAACGGATCCGCGCGTCCCGGTATGCTGAGCCGATGCCCACGGCGTTCACGATCCAGGAAGCGGTGATCCGGCTGGCGATCGCCGGCGCGATCGCCGCGATCATCGGCTGGAACCGCGAGCAGGCGAAGAAACCCGCCGGCCTGCGCACGTTCGTGCTCGTGGGCCTGGGGTCCTGCCTGTTCACGCTGCTGGCCCTCGAGATGATCGAGATGTTCGACGACGAGGGCGGCGGCGGGGGGCTCGACCCGCTCCGCGTGGTCAGCGGGCTGATCGGCGGCATCGGGTTCCTCGGCGCCGGCACGATCATCCAGTCCCGGGGCCGGGTCGAAGGCGTGACCACGGCGGCCGGGCTGTGGCTGACGGCGGCGATCGGGCTGGCGTGCGGGCTCGGGCAGCACGCCCTGGCCGGGGTCGCTGGCGGTCTGGGCGCCTTCGTGCTACTTTCGGTGTTCGTCCTAGAACGGTGGGCCTCGCCCAAGAAGCGTCGGGCGGGGCAAGATTCGGTGTCCTAAGTGGCCGGCTCGGGGAATGCCGACGCCGGCCGGAAAGGTCGCGTATGCCTCCGCTGCTGCTCTGGGCGTTGATTTTCCTGGTCGTTGCGCTCGTCGCCGGCGCCTTCGGGTTCCGGGGCGCCGCCGGAACGGCCGCCTCCATCGCGAAACTGCTCGCGGTGATCTTCGTCATCGTGTTCCTGGTGATGCTGATCCTCAGTCTGATCTGAGCCGATCGGATGGGGCCCCTCCGGCTGGAGTATCCGGCCGGGGGGCCTACAGTCTGCGATTCCCGCGGCTGCCTTCCCCGGATGGGGGAGGCGGCCTGCTGTGTTTCACCATCCCCTTGTCGCAGCCAGACATCCAGCCATGACCACGATGACTTCGACCGGCGTCGACCTCGCGCTCCGCTCCACTCTGGCCAACCTCAGCGTGGCCGAACTCGTCGAGCACTCCCTCAAGCGGGGCGAAGGCGTGCTGGCCGCGAACGGCGCCCTGAACGTCCGCACCGGCGACCGCACGGGACGCAGCCCGAAGGACAAGTTCCTCGAGGACACCGCGCATGTCCACGACAAGATCTGGTGGGGCAACGTCAACCAGCCGATGGCCTCCGACAAGTTCGATCTGGCCCTCGAGATGGCCCGCAAGCACCTCGAGAAGGCCGAGACCGTCTTCGTCAACGACGGCTTTGTCGGCGCCGACCCGAAGCGTCGCCTGAGCGTCCGCACCTACACCGAGCACGCGTGGCACGCGCTGTTCGTCAAGACGCTGTTCCTGCGGCCCGCGGCGGACGAACTCGCGTCGTTCTCGCCCGACTGGACCATCCTCAACTGCGGCAAGCGCAAACTCACCAGCGAGGAAGCCAAGGCGCTGGGTGTGAACGACACGGGTGTGCTCATCGCGCAGTCGCTCTCGCGGCGCATCGTCGTCATCTTCGGCACCGAGTACGCCGGCGAGATGAAGAAGGGCGTCTTCTACGCGATGAACTACGACATGCCCGACGTGGGCGTGTTCCCCATGCACTGCTCGGCGAACGTCAACACCAAGGACCACAACGACGTGGCCCTGTTCTTCGGGCTCTCGGGCACGGGCAAGACGACGCTCTCGGCCGACCCTTCCCGCGGCCTGATCGGCGACGACGAGCACGGCTGGTCCGACGAAGGCGTCTTCAACTTCGAGGGCGGTTGCTACGCGAAGTGCATCAAACTCACCAAGGAAGGCGAGCCCATGATCTGGGACGCCATCCGCTTCGGCTCGGTGCTCGAGAACGTCATCCTCGACCAGAAGACGCGCGAGCCCGATTACGACCGCTCCGACTACACCGAGAACACCCGCGTCACGTACCCGGTCGAGTACATCGACAACGCGGTGCTCCCCTCGATGGCCGGGCACCCGAAGAACGTCGTGTTCCTCACGGCCGATGCGTTCGGCGTGCTGCCCCCGATCAGCCGGCTCACGCCCGAGCAGGCGATGTACTACTTCATCAACGGCTACACGAGCAAACTCGCCGGCACCGAGGCGGGTGTCACGGAGCCCCAGCCGAACTTCTCCCCGTGCTTCGGCGGGCCGTTCCTCCCGCGTCAGCCGCGCGTGTACGCGGATCAACTCGCCGAGCGCATCAAGAAACACGGCGCGAACGTGTGGCTGGTCAACACCGGCTGGACGGGCGGCGCGTACGGCACGGGCTCGCGCATGAAACTGTCGTACACCCGCGCGATGATCACCGCGGCGCTGTCCGGCGAACTGCGCAAGGCGACGTTCGAGAACGATCCGGTGTTCGGGCTCGCCATCCCGCAGAGCGTTCCGGGCGTGCCCGACAACGTGCTCAACCCGCGCGACACGTGGGCCGACGCGGGCGCGTACGACAAGCAGGCGAAGGAACTGGCCGCCAAATTCCGCGCGAACGACGCGAAGTTCGAGATGCCCGACTCGGTGCGCAACGCCGGTCCGAAGGCCTGAGCGTCATAAAGGTAATGTGCGCCCAGTGCGCAACCCCTTGCTGCACGCGTTTGTTTGGGCCGTGTTCAACATTTGGCCTTGACATCGCGGCGCTGCGCCGTAGGGTCGGTGCGTAGTTGTGTCGCGCGCTCGCCGTGCGCGATGCGCGGGTCAACACTCCGCCAACACAGGCCTTACCTCGCGAGAACACCATGACGACCGCCCCGAGTGATCCGGCGTCGGCGATCCGCCGCGCCAGCGACGCGTTCGATATCTCTTTCCCGACCACCGAGGAACTCGCGCAGGATGCCGAGTGGTGCGAGGCGACCGTGAAAGGGGAGCGTCGGCGCTTCCGCTTCCACGACTACGACGCGATCTACCAGGTCCCGGGGCTCTACGAGGCGTTGTTCTACAAGCGGCTCAAGTGCGCCTCGCCTCGACGGGTTGTCGGCCTGCTCGGCACCGTGATGCAGGACAACTGGCTGGACGCGGGCGACCTCCGCGTCCTCGATGTCGGCGCGGGCAACGGCATCGTGGGCGAGCGGCTCCGCGAACTCGGTTCGGACCGCGTCGTCGGCGTCGACATCATCCCGGAGGCCCGCGAGTCGGCCCTCCGCGACAGGCCGCGCGTGTACGACGAGTACCACGTCGCCGACCTGACCGACCTCAAGCCCGACCAGAAGAAGGCGCTCGAGGACGAATCGTTCAACGGCCTCACGGTGGTCGCCGCGCTGGGCTTCAACGACATCCCGCCGATGGCCTTCGCGCAGGCGTACAACCTCGTGGAAGACGGCGGCTGGCTCGCGTTCAACGTGAAAGAGGACTTCCTCGAGGGCGGCGACGACACCGGTTTCGCACGCCTCATCCGCTCGATGGACGACCAGAACCTGATCCAGATCAACGCGTACCAGCGCTATCCGCACCGCAAGAACACCGCGGGCGACTGGCTCTACTACGTCGCGATCGTCGCGCGGAAGCGCCGCGATCTCGATCTTGCGTCGCTCGAGGACTGAGCCGCACCGGGGGCCGGGGGCGGGGACATCAGAAAAACGAACAGGGCGCGGCGGGAAACCCGTCGCGCCCTTGTTGTTTGTTCGCTTGAGGACGTGATTCAGAGGCCGCGGCGGCGACGGGCGCCGAGCGCGCCGATCCCGACCAAACCCATGAACCCGGCCGTGGGCAGCGGGACGATCGGGGTGTCTTCCTCGGGGAGCCAGCCGTTGTAAGTGTGACGGCGGATCTCGGCGTTGAGGGTGCTCACCGAGTTCACGACCACGGAGCCGTTGATCCCGCCGCCGAGCACGCGGAGGTCCGCGTCGACCGCGAGGAGGGCGCCGTTGAACGAGTTGTTCACGTCGATCTGGGTGGCGTCGAGGAAGTTCCAGATGATCCGCGACGAGTTGCTCTGGCTGAAGCCGCCGATGAGGTTGGGCGGCGCGACCAGGTCGATGAAGCCCGTGTCGGACGAGACGTTCAGGACGACGGTGTCGGCGGCGCCGAAGTTCAGGTTGAGTTGCCCGAGCGCCTGGATCGTGGAGATGTTGAAGTTGTAGACGGCGACGTTGGAGCCGTTCATGCCGACAGGGGAGGCGTTCATGTTGCCGGCGCCGTCGATCGTGCCGTTGGCGGTCAGCGCGGCGAGCGACGACTGGATCGCGACGACCTCGTTGATGGCGTTGTTAACCATCGAGGAGACGCCCGCGTCGTTGATCTGCACGCCGCCCGCGTTCAGGTTGGCTGTGCCCAAGACGCTCCCGCCGATGCGGAGGTTGCCGCCGTTGTTGATGTTGACGGTGTTGACGATGTTGCCGCCGACCGCGACGCCGTCGCCGTTGGACGCGGTGACGCCCTGCACGGCGTAGTTCGTCGTGCCGGTGATGTTGCCGCCGACGAGCACGCTGCCGTCGACTTCCGACGTGCCCGAAAGGTTCGTGCGCACGATGAGGTTCCAGTCGCTGAGCACGCTGGCGCCCATGGCGGCGGAACCGAGTGCGGACACCGTCAGCATCGCGGCGATCGCGTTGCGCATTGCTCTCATCCTCTTTCGTGAATCGTGTTGGGGCGCGGGGGAGCGCGCCGCTCTTCTCTCCTGACCACCCAGAGGATACCCCGGCATAAGTCGTTTGCGAGTCCGGATCTGCGAAGAAATCGCGAGCCGTGAAGATGGGAAACGCCGGGCGTTGGAGCGTGCCGGCGTGGCTCCGAGAACCCACGACAAAGGGCCCGCCGCGCGAGGCGACGGGCCCTGGATCAGGTGGTGGTGGGGGCGGGGGCCGCTTAGTTGCAGGTCTCGCCAAAGTTGGCGAGCACGATGTTGAGGTCGGTGAAGTTGACGAGTTCGTCGCCGTTCACGTCGCCGGGGACGCCCGCGCCCGAGTCGCCGAAGTTGGCGAGGACGGTGTTCAGGTCGGTGAAGTTGATGAGGTTGTCGCCGTTGGTGTCGCCCTCGCAGACGATGACGTCGACGCAGGAGAAGGCCTCGATGCGGAGCGCGTCGATGCCGGCCTCGATGAGCGAAGCCGCGCCGCCGTCGGTCGCGATGAAGCGCAGGCGGAGGGTCGAGGTGGGTTCGATGTCGCCGCCGACGGCGATGGCGAGCGAATCGGTGCGCCAGTTGTCGCTCTCGGTGGAGTAGGTGCGGACGGTGGCCCAGTTCGTGCCGCCTGCGTCGGTGGCCGCCTGCACGGCGAGGGTGTCGCCGTCGAGCACGCCGGGGCCGGAGTTGACCCAGTACGCGTACGTCAACGTGCCGCCCTCACTCGCGTCATAGACGACCGAGGTGAGGATGGTCGAACCGCCGTCGACGTCGGAGTTGCCGGGCGTGTTGTCGGTGAGCCAGCACTGGCCGGAGCCGTCGAAATCGGAAGCGGGATCGCCGCGGTCGTCGTTGACGGGCACGCCGCGGGTCCACTGGCCGTCGCTGGCGTTGCCCGAGACGGTCCAGCCCGTGTTGGTTTCGAAGTCGTCGTCGACGGCCACGGTGAGTTCACCGACGATGAACGAGTAGGGATCGCCGGCGCCGTCGACGGGATCCTGCAGCGTCCCGCCGCCGGAGGTCTGGGCGCTGAAGTAGAACTCGGGCGTGTCGCCGCAGGACACGCTCGGGAGCGTGGCGATGAAACGGTTGGGCCCGTCGGCGGTCATGACGACCTGGGTGAACGCGCCGCCGTCAAGCCGGTAGTTGAGCGTGACCGAGCCGGCGACGATGGCGTCGCCGGGGTTGGAGAACGCGTCGGCGGCGACATCGAGCGCGGTGCCGGGCAGGATGACCTCGTCGAAGGCCGACGCGAGGCGGACGAGCGACGGAGCGGTCTCGATGTCGATCGCGTAGCGCTGGATGTTGTTGGCGCCGGAGCCGCGAACGCGGGCGAAGTACGTGCCCGGCGCGGGGAGGGCCGCGACGGCGGTCTCGTCCTCGCCGGCGCCGGTGGCGTCGACCGAGTCGAGCACGGTCACGCCGTCGGCCGCGAGGATGTCGACCTTCAGGTCGTGCACGATGCGGGGATCGAAGAGCGAGCCGCCGGTGCAGCCGGAGTTCTGGGGGCCCGAGAGGTACGGGGCGCGGTTGGCCGCGCGCACCGTGACCGCGACGGCGCCGGCTGAAGTGGTGGTGAACGAGAAGTAGTCGACGTCGGAGTCGTCGTCGATGCTCAGGAGGTTCTCGGTCAGCGTGGAGCCGGAGAACGCGCCGAGGTCGCTGGCCTCGCCGGCGTTGTCGTTGGGCTCGAAGTTGTCGCCGTAGTGGCGCTGCGACGCGAGGATGTCGTCGAACTGCGGGCCGTTGAACGCGGTGCTGATGAACGGCTCCATCAGTTTGTTTTCTTCGCGCGGGCAGACGTGGAGGAGCCCTTGGCCGTGGCCGTGCTCGTGCGCGAGGATGTTGAAGAGGCGGAGCGAGTTGTTGGAGGTGTTGCTGTAGAAGGAGTCGAAGGCGTCGAGGACCATGTCGCCGTCATTGGGGAAGTTGTTGTAGGCGAGGGTGCCGCCGCCGCCGTCGATGGGGATGGCGGCCATGCGGAGGTCGCCGCGCACGCCGACGACGCCGGGGTTGTCGTTGAGCGCGACGCCGTCGTCGTTGGGTTCAAGAACGAACTCAAGGCCGGAGATGGATGCCCAGCGGTCCCACATGTCGGCGTAGATGGCCTGCCAGGTCGCGGTGTCGCCGTAGATGCCGTCGAGGAAGGCGAACAACTGGCTGTTGCCGCTGGCGCCGATGAGGTTGGGCACGAACGTGCCGTCCGGCACGAACGAGTAGGTGAGCCGGACGGGCTCGCCCTGCGCGTACGAGGGCTCGCCGAGGGCGCTGGTGGACCAGCGGCCGGTGAGATTGAACCGGTCGGCGTGGAGCAGGATCGCGTCGTCGAACGCCTGGACGATGTCGCTGGGCGTGTCGGGCGTGAAGCACAGCGAGACGATCGGGCCGCGTTCGGCGACGGTCTCGAGCAGCGTCTTGAGCATGTGTCGGTGGATGGGGCGCATTTTCTCGTACGTCTCGCGCGAGGCGACAGCGGCCACGGCCTCGTAGGGCGTCTCGCCGTGCTCGGCGAGCACACGCTCGTCGAACTCATTGGGCTCGTACGCCGTGGGCGCGGCCCCGGCGTCAATGACGGCCTGCTTCGCGCTCAGGGGGAGCGCGAGGAACGTCTGCATCTCCATCAGCGCCTCGGCGCGGCGCTTGGCGGCGTCGAGCGGGGTGATCTCCGCGTGCTGCCCGAAGAGCACAGGACGCGTGGGGACGGTTCGGGTGGTCAGCCAGTCGGCGGCATGGGCCGATCCGGCGGCAAGGGCGAGCCCGGCGATCACGCCGAGGGATGCCCGGTGAACCCCGGGCGCACGAACATTGAGACGATTCGACATCTGGGCCTCCGCTTCAGCCAGCGGTGCGCCTGTGGCCAGCACGCACACGCGTTGTCGAGACAAGTCGCCGCGCGACGCCAAGGGGGAGCGTCGACCTTCACGGCATCTTCACCGTTTCAAGGTACAGCAATCGGCCCGGGGTTCCAATGGGGATCGCGAGAAAGTATGGGACAAGTTCAGGAGGCCGCGGGGTGGTTTCCGGGCCTCTGCGCGGGCCATATGGGGGCGCCTTCGCGGTGACGCGAGGAAAAACGCGGGTATTTCCGGACTTTCTCGACGTCGTCTCGTCACGCGGAAGTTTCGCGGACCGTCCGTGTAAGCGGAGTCATGCCACGGGGATGTCCGGATGGGTTGCGGAGCCGCCGGCGTGTCGAGACGGCTCTACGCGCGAGCGGTGAACCGGTGTTCACAGCGCGTTCATGGCGAGGTCACCGGTGTCTTTAGGGTTGGACACATCGAAGCGGTTGGCGCAAGACGCGGCCGACCGCGAACCGACGCGCCGGCCTCGATGAGCACAGTCGGGGCTGGCCTGAATCGCACTTTGACCCGCCGCCGTGCACACGGGCGGCGGCGACTCCACAAGGAGGCATCATCATGACGACGCGCACAAGACTGACTCGCGGCGCGCTCACCGCATTGGTGGGCGTGGCCGGACTGACCTTGGCCGCGACCGCGCAGAACGGCGCGTGGTACGGATCCCCGGACGGCACGCCCGAGATGACCGGCGGCTTCGGGCACGGTCCGTACAACGCGCAGGAGCAGTACTACGACACGCGCACGCAATCGCGCAGCGACCCCGGGTACACGTACGCTCCGAACTACGGCACGAGGTACGACAGCAACAACGGCTACGACCCGTACCACGACAACACGTATGGGTACGACGGATACGACCCGTACTACGGCGACACGCGGTACGACCCGTATTACGACAACAACTCCGGCTACGACCCGTACTTCAACCAGAACTACGGGTACGACCCGTACGCGAGCGATTTCAGCCGCGGCTGGGATACCGGCTCGATGTACGACGGCTACGGCTATGACTCGTCGTACACCGGGTACGACAGCCCGTACGGCTGGGGCGGCGACGTCTATGACGACAGGTGGGACACCGGCCTGTGGGACATGGGCGAGTATGACGTCGACGAGTACTACACGGACGACTGGAACAACGACGGCGCCTACGCCGCCGACGATGACGGCTGGTTCGACTGGTAAGTCCCCGGACCGGACCGTTCACACTTCTTCGCGTCGGGCGCGAGATCCGGCGCATTCTTCGATCACTTGAGTACAGGAAGGACTTCTCCATATGTGTACATTCAGACTTTTCTCCGCAGCAGCGCTTGTCGCCGCGATCGGCGTCGCCCCGCACGCCTCGGCGCAGCAGGGTTCTCAGCAGCAGAGCCAGCAGCGCCAGCAGGATCAGCAGCGCTGGGAACAGCAGCAGCGTCAGCAGTGGGAGCAGCAGCAAAGCCGCCAGCAGACGCAGCGGCCCCGGCTCGACACCGAGTCCGTCACGATCGTCGGCTATGACTTCAACCAAGACGGGCAGGTCGACGCCTGGCAGACCATCACGAGGTACGACCTTGAGCAGATGAAGCGCGACAGGTCACTGCGGCCCGCGAACCGCAATCAGGGCCAGGCGCAGATGCGCTACGACGCGCAGCAGCGCCGCTGGAGCCGCCAGCCCCAGATGCGTCACGATCCGAACTCCATGGCGCGTATGCACCACGAGCGCATGCGGATGGAGCAGGACCGGATGCGGTGGGAGCGCGACCAGCGGATGCGCGCCCAGGCGCAGCAGATGAACCGCTCGACGCACCGCCTGTCGGGAACGCTCGAGAAACTCACGAGTTTCTCGTTCGCGAACGACGGCGACGAGAAGCACCTCGTCGGCAAGATCCGTCTCGATGATGGCCGCACGCTCCCGGTGCACTTCGGCCGCGAGCAGCAACTGTCCGCGGACCTTCAGAAGGGCGACCGCATCGGCGTGATCGGCCGCATCGGCAAACTCAACGACAAGCGGATCGTACTCGCTGACCGCGTGATGGACAAGCGCGGCGCGCACTCGATCGCCCGGACGAACGATCGGAACACCCGCTCGGTCCGTGGCACGGTTGAGTCGATCGAGCAGGTGCGTCTGCAGGACGGCCGCAGTTCGACGCTGACGCGCATCAAGACCGACGACGGCCGCAAAATCGTGGCCGCCTGCGGCCCGCGCACGCAGTTGCGCAACGAGGACGTTCGGATCGAGAAGGGCGATGAGGTCGCGCTGCTCGGCCGGATGACCCGGATCGACGGCCGCCCGGTGCTGCTGACCACGTGGGTCAGCCACGACGGCGAGTCGGCGCGCCCCGCGCCCTCGACCGCGCGGCTGAAGAACGCGCAGCAGTTCACGAACGTGTACGAGTCGCTGCACTCGAACAACTGACCGGATTCTGAACTGATCGCGGTTTGGAAAAGGGAGCCCCCGCGCGGCAGCACGGGGGCTCCTGTTCTTTTTCGGTGGTGTCGTTGGCTCAGCGGCGGCGACGGCCGGCGACGAGCGCGCCGAGGCCCATCAGCGCGGCGGCGCCGGGGGCGGGGATGACGTAGACGCCGGGGTTGCCGATGTCGCCGTTGGTCGAGAAGACCGAGCCCTGCAGGTCGCCGGGGTTCGAGAAGATCCAGGCGAGGGCGTTGTTGGCGCCGAGGTTCTCGAAGGTGGTCCAGCCGGAGATGTTCTGGGTGCGGATGGAGCCAACGGTCTCGTCGCCGTAGGTGAGGGCGTCGACCAGCATATCGCTGGCGTTGTAGATGTTGATCTCGTCGTTGCGGCCGAGGTTGTTCTCGACGCCGCCGAGCACGACGACGGACATGTCGAGGCCCCACGCGGCGCGGAAGTCTTCGGCGGTGCTCTCGGTGAAGATGATGGACTGGCCGGCCTGGACGACGCCGGCGCCGGAGAGGTCGTAGCCGCCGGGGGTCTGGCTGTCGTCGTCGTAGGACCAGCCGGTCAGGTCGATGGCCATGTCCCCGATGTTGGTGAGTTCGACGAACTCGCCGTCGGCGCCGGAGTACATCCACTCGGTGATGACGATCTGGCCGGCGGCGAAGGTGGCGGACGACATCGCGAGCGCGGCGAGCAGTGCGGTGGTCTTCATTGGAGTTGCTCCTCTGTTCTCTTCCCCCTCGCGGGCACGGAGCAGGGGCGGAACATCCGCTCGCACAGGAGAGCCGTGGCCACGAAGGAGCGGAGCGTAGAAGCGGACTGCCGGTGCGCATCCACCGCGAGGCGATGAAGGTTCGGTGAACGCCGCGTGGCGCAGCGTGTGCGCGTGGTCTTTGCGCAGTCTTGACTTTGTTTCGATGGCGCCGTGTCGCGCGGCCCGTAGTGTGATCGCCTTCGAGGCCGTGCCGGAGCGCGGCTTATCCGTGACTCCTCTCGGCGAATCCCACCGCGTATGCCACGACCCGACCGTTCGGATCCGCGCGCGTTCACGCTCATCGAACTGCTTGTTGTCGTGAGCGTTATTGCGCTGCTCATCGGCATCCTGCTGCCGACGCTGGGCTCAGCGCGGGACCGCGCGCAGGCGGTCCGTTGCCAGGCGAACCTGCGCTCGCTCGCGCAGGCGGCGGTCACGCACACGGGCGACCACAGGGGGGCGTATTCGACCGGGCCTTCCGACAACCGGCGCGATCGAGGGTACGGCCCGATCGATGAGAAGGGGTGGATGGCGGACTTCATCATCGGCGAGTACGCGAACCCGGGGAACCTGCTCTGCCCGACGCATCCGGCGAAGGACAACCAGAATCTCGACCTCGATCGTCTCAACGACAACCCGTGGAAGCCCTTCGACGAGAACGGGCAGCGGCGTCTGCTGACGGCGGGGTACAACTCGAACTACGCGCAGTCGTGGCACATGGGGCTGACGGGGCTCAAGGACCACTTCGATACGTCGATCAACGATCCGAAGGACCCCGAGAACTGCGTGGGCCCGCTGTCGGTGCGCTACACGGACCGCGTGAGCGCCTCGCGGGTGGTGCTCTTCGGCGACGCGCGGACGAAGGTGGACGACTTCGGCACGTTCCAAGGCGAGCGGCGGCGCGTGGTGAAGGCGATGGGCGACGGGCCGGAGGTCGGTGCAGACGGAGCATGGGGCTTGCAGAACATGACGGACTTCGGCGCGGCGCACGGGCGCGACTGGCCGCAGAGCACCGACGCGAAGTCCGATCGGTCCGTGGGCCATCTCGCGTTCGCGGACGGGCACGTGGAAGGGTTCAAGGACGAGGTGGACCCGCGGACGGGCTCGCGGGACGGGTTCTTCGACTCGTACTTCGACCGTGACAGCAGCCCGCCGCGCCTGCGTTACCGCGAACTTGATCGGAAGGTCTTCGGCGGCTGGCTGAACCAGCCCAGCAAGTTTGACTGATCGCGCGGGGCCCGTTTCGGCCGCGCGGCGGTCGGCGGCGGCTCGCGCAGGACGAGTGAGAGGAGAAGTCGATGCTTGGTCAGAACGGAGCGGTGATCCGCCGTGCGCTGCTGTGCTTCGCGGGTCTTTCGATGGGGTTCGGCGCGTCGGCGCAGGTCGTCATCAACGAGGTGCTCGAGAACCCTCCCGGTTCGGGATCGATCGAAGATTCCGGCGAGTACATCGAGTTGTACGGCAAGCCGGGCATGGACCTGACCGGCTACGCGATCGCGCTGATCAAGGGAGGGCGCGACGCGAACGGCGACAACGTGCCGGAGATCGTGCCCGAGGTTGACGAGGCGTATTCCCTCGACGGCCTGACGATTCCTGAGAGCGGGTTCCTGCTGCTGGTGAGCACGAACGTGGCCGAGTTCTCGTACTTCGGCACGAACTTCGGCACGCCCAACCCCTCCTACGACCCGGGAGAGCCGGACGCGGTCGACAACCGGCGCTGGCTGGACGCGATCAGTTTCTTCGCGATCCACATCCCGTCGAGCGATACGGCGGGCAACCTGGCGAACGATGACTCGTCGAGTTACGTGCTCGTGCGCAAGCGGCCGTTCCACTCGATCAACCAGGACGGGGAGAGCGTGTACGCCACGGGCTACGCGTGGCGGAAGGAGACGACGCCCGACGTCAACTTCGACGGCGACCTTGATTACGACCTGCCCTTCGAGGGCGGCTCTGCGCGGATGATGCAGCCGTACCAGGTCGTTGACGATGTGGCGTGGTCGAACGGCGGGGGCAAGGAGTACGTGCGGAGCAGCCAGCAGGAGATCTCCGATACGCCGGGCTTCAACCCCGATGCGATCAGCCGCCTGAACTACTTCGTGGAGAACCCCATGCGCGGCCACCGGACGCGCGACCAGGGCTCGGGCTTCGAGATCCTGCCGACGCGCACGGCGGACGAGTCGTGGGTGTACGGCGAACTGACGACGCTCGCGTCGCTGGTGTACGCGACGGACACCGACGCCGAGGGATTCGTCCGCACGAAGGCGCCGACGGACCTGAACGCGATGCCCTTCGACGGATCATGCGATCCCGAGCCGGATGACGTTGCCCCGAGCGGCGCGTGCGCGCCGAGTGCCGGCGGCGAGTTCTTCTTCACCGATCTCGACGTGACGGGCTTCGCGATGACGCCGCTGGCGCACAACGATCACCCGACGGACCCGTCGATCGCGCAGTTCCGGTTCGTGCGAGGCGACTTTGACTTCAACGGCGTCGTGGATCAGGCGGACCTCGCGCTGATCGAGTCGCGGCTTGGCGCGACGCTGGATGATCAGGAGGCGCGGCTGGTTGATCCCGGCACCCCGGGCAATCCGAACGACGACGTCGAGATCATGGATTGGCGCTGGCAGGGCGGCGAGTTCCAGCAGATCCTGATGATGCGCGACATGGACGAAGCCGACGGCGAGATGGGCGCGAACGCTGACGAGGTCACGCAGTCGGACGTTGACGAGGTGGCCGCGCTCGTCCCCGTGGTGTGCGACGGCGACACCAACGGCGACAACCAAGTGAACTTCGCGGATCTGAACACCGTGCTCTCATCGTTCGGTCAGACGGGCGCGCCGGGCACGGTCCCGGGCGACGTGAACGGCGACGGGACGGTGAACTTCGCCGATCTGAACACGGTGCTGTCCAACTTCGGCACGACCTGCGAGTAAGAAGCGGGCTTCCACTCAGCGATGCAACGACCGCCGCCCGGCGAGGGGACTCGTCGGGCGGCTTTTCGTGCGGCGTCGCGAAGGAAAAAAGCGACCCCAACGGGATTCGAACCCGTGTCTTCACCTTGAAAGGGTGACGTCCTGGACCTGACTAGACGATGGGGTCGTCGGCCGTACCGGAAAGGGGCCCCGAGGGGCGGCCGCGCGCGGTGCGTGCGGCGTGGTCCAAGCCGCGGAGTATATCGGTCTTGGGGGCGGTCTCCACCGCTGGGACCCCAAGGAATCCCCGCGTGGGCCGCGAGCCGGGCCGGGAACTCGCCGATGACATCGTGACGCCTATCTGGGAGGAGCCGCGATGCCCGAAGGGAACGAGACGACGACCGAGAACACGACCGCCGATGTCCGGGCCTCGCGGGTTCGGGCGACGCTGCTTCGCGCCGGGATCGCCGGCGTGATGGCGCTGGCCTTCGTCGGGGCGGCGTCGCTGTTCGAGCCCGGCGTGTCGAGCGCGAGCGAGGACGGCTCGGGGATCACGCTTCCCGAGGGCGTGTCGCGGGATTTGCCCGCCGTCTTCTACCAGGTGGACTCGTCGAGCGACCTGGGGCGTTCGCTCGGGGAGATCAAGGGCCGCAAGTTCCGGATCGAGATCGTGGCGGGCCGCGGCGGCGAGGAGCCGACGTACCGCGTGCTCGACGCTGATGGGAACATTGTCGCCGAGGGGCTGCGGGCCGACGAGGTGTACAGCGTGGATCCGGATCTGACGGTGGATCGCATGGGCGATTACCCGGCGGAGCCCTCGAACAGCGTCGGGCCGCTGATGCTGCTGACGCCTGCAACGGAGTGAGCGCGACGGGGGTTGATCCGTCGGGAGGCGCCTCTTCTGCATAGGGTTGTGCGAAGAGTCGGGCAGCGGCGTGCGGATCGGAAGGGCCGATCTGGCGCCGC
>JBQLZI010000017.1:0-19275 GCA_052168195.1 Phycisphaerales bacterium | reverse complement strand
GTCGAAGTTGATCTCGACGATTTCAAGGCCCGGAATGTCCGCGCCCTTCTTGCCGAACACCTTGGGCAGCGTCGTGCCCGCCATGCCGTTGGACGCGTCGACGGCGACCTTGAGTTTGCGGCCGCCGAGGTCGAGGAACTTGCGTACGTGCGCGATGTAGGCGTCCCAGAGGTCGCGCTGCTCGACGCGGCCCTTCTCCGCGCCCCACTTCGAGGAGTTGGACGGATCGGCCAACGCGGCGAACTTGCGGACGTCGGCCAGTCCGGTCGCTTCGCCGACGGGCTTGGCCTTGCGGCGCGAGACCTTGAAGCCGTTGTACTGGGGCGGGTTGTGGGAGGCGGTTGTCTGCACGCCGCCGGCGCAATCGAGGTGGTTAATCGCGAAGTAGAGGAACGGTGTGTCGACGAGGCCGACGTCGATGACGTTCGCGCCCGAGAGGGTCATGCCGTCGACAAGTTGCTTGACGAGCGTCGGGCTGCTGGTGCGCATGTCGCGTCCGACCACGACGTAGGTCATCATCGGGGCGCGGTGACCTTCGCCCTGCGCGGATTCGAGCAGGTAGCGACCGGCGCCGAAGCCGATCTGCCACGCGAGTTTGTCCGAGAGCGGGTCGGGGTAGACGCCGCGGATGTCGTAGGCCTTGAAGACGCGTCCGAGCATGGATGCTGGGTCCTTGGGTCGTCACGAAACAGCGCTGCGCCGACACGCCGGGCCGAGCGCTCCGTGCAGAATACCGCCGACGCGGGGCCGCGTCGGGGTGGTTCTATGCGTGCGTGCGGCGGATGTCAGGTATCGAAGGGAATCTCGTCGTGAAACCGCTCGGCGCGTTCGGGGGTCACGCCCTCGGGCAGCGCGGCGAGGAAGGCCCGGCCGTAGCCCTTGGTCGCGATCCTGGGGTCGAGCACGACGACTCGTCCGGTGTCGCTCTTGGACCGCACGAGCCGGCCGAATCCCTGCTTGAAGCGGATGACCGCGCGGGGCAGGGAGTCGTCGAAGAACGGGTCGCCACCGCGCTGGCGGAGCAGGTCGAGCCGGGCCTGGGTGAGAGGCCTGTCGGGCGGCTCGAACGGGAGGCGCGTGATGATGACGTTGCGGAGCGCGTCGCCGCGCACGTCGACCCCCTGCCAGAACGACGAGACCCCGAAGAGCACGCAGTTGGGCTCGTCGCGGAAGCGTTGGAGGACGGCCGCGCGGGAGCCGTCGGTATCCTGCACCACGAGGGGCATGCCGGAGGATTCGAGCGGGCCGCGCGCGAGCCGCGCGACGGCGCGCATCGTGGAATTCGCGGTGAAGAGGACGAACGCGCCGCCGCGTGTCGACGAGGCGTGCTCGACGATCGCCCGCGCGAGCGCGTCCACATAGTTCGGGGCGCGCGGGTCCGGCATGGAGTCGTCGACGATGAAGCGGACCTGCTTCGCGTACTCGAACGGGCTGCCGAGTGCGAGCGTCTTGACGTCCGGGTGCTCGGTGAGGCCCAGGCGACGTAGCGCGTGCGAGAAATCACCCCCGGCGGCGAGGGTCGCGGAGGTGAGCGTGACGGAGCGCTTGCCGTTGAACAGCGTCTCGCCCAGGATCGGCCCGACCTCGACCGGCGCGCAGGCGATCGTGACGCGGACGCTCGACGCGGTCGCGGGCTGGGCGGTCTCGATCCAGTACACGCAGCCGGGCAGGTCCTGCTGGAGCAGCGTCTCGACCTCGACGACGATCGCCTCGGCGCGTTCGGCGTACGAGTTGAGTTCGAAGCGGTCATCCTCGCGCGCGGCGTCGTCCTTGAGCGACTTCAGGCGAAGCGAGAGCGCGCGGAACGAGTCGGCCGCGTCGGCGTCGAGCATACCCGGCTCCTGGAGACGCATGTTGGCATTGATCTCGCCGCCCACGAGACGAAGGGCGTTGTCGAACAGGGCGCGGGTTGCGGCGTCGCAATCGGCCACGCCCGCGATGGCGTGCTCGATGTTGCGCAGGTCGACGCCGTCTTGGAGTTGAAGCTGGGGAAGAAACCCCTTGCCGGTCCTGGTGTGGTGGAGTTGCCCGAGCAGCCGGAAGATGCGGCCCTCGTTGAGAGAGATGCCGAAATGCTCGCTGGCGACGTCCTCGACGTTGTGGGCTTCGTCGAGGATGACGTGGTCGTGCACGGGCAGGAACCCGACCGCACGCTGGCGCAGCGCGAGGTCGCTGAAATAGAGCGCGTGGTTGCAGATGAGCAGGTCGGCGCTCTCCATCTCGCGTCGGGCGTTCTGGAAGAAGCACTGCTCGTAGGTCGGGCACTTGCGGCCCATGCAGTTGCCGCTGTCGGACTGGGCGCGGTCCCACACGGCGGGGCGTTCGAGCGCGGGGAGGGTGCTGAGCGTGCCGTCGGTGGTGGTGTACGCCCAATCCTCGATGACGTGGAGCGAGCGGCGCGACGCGGCGTCGGCAAAGAGTTTGTCCTGACGCTCGCTGGCGAGTTTGAGCCGGCGGATCGAGACGTAGTTCCCGCGGCCCTTGACGAGCACAGCCTTGAACGTGTGGCCCGCCTCCTCGGCGACGCGCTGAAGAACGGGGATGTCCTTCGTGATGAGTTGTTCCTGGAGCGCGATGGTGTTTGTCGCGACGACGACGCGTTCGCCGAACCTGACGATCCGTTCGATCGCGGGCGCGAGGTACGCGAACGACTTGCCGACGCCGGTCCCGGCCTCGACCACGAGGGTGCGGGCGTCGTCCATCGCGGAGGCGACCGCGCGGGCCATGCGGAGTTGCTGGTCACGGGGCTCGTGCGCGTCACCGAGGGAGCGGGAAAGCCCGCCGGACGGACCCAGGATGTCGTCGGGAGTCAGCGACACGCGGCTCACTGTACGCGGCCGCGTCGCGGGGGCGCTTTCGCGCGATCGGCGCGGGTGGGCTGTTCCTTCGAAACGCCCAGCGGCGCGCGGGACGGCTCGCCGGGCTTCCTTGGATAATCGATCGGGGTGGTCCGGCGCTTCTCGAGCGCGACCACGCGGCCGGTCGGGGTGTCGATCGTGCCCATGTGGCTCGCGTGGAGCATGTGCAGGGCCTGCTTGGCTTCGGCGAGTTCCTCGTCGGCCTTCTGGCCTTTGATGAGCGCGATCACGCCGCCAACCTTCGCGAGCGGCACGCAGAGTTCCGCGAGGACGACGAGGCGGCCCACAGCGCGGGCGGTGACGGCGTCGTACGCGGCGCGATGGAGCGAGGGGTGCGCGCCGAGCGATTCGGCGCGGTCGTTGACCACCTCGGCGTTCGGGAGCCCGAGCGCGTCGATCGCGGCCCGCAGGAACGCGGCCTTCTTCGCCGTCGATTCGATGAGCGTGAACCGCGCGGAGGGCATGACGATGGCGAGCGGGATGGCGGGCGCACCACCGCCGGAGCCGACGTCGGCGATACGAGCGTTGTCGGGCAGTTCGGCGAGCACGGGGAGGAGCGTGAGCGAGTCGAGGATGTGCTTGGTCCACGCGTCGTCGGTGTCGGTGACGGCGGTGAGGTTCATCCGCGTGTTCGCGGCGAGCAGCATCGCGAGGTAGCGCCCGAGTCGCTCGACCTCGCCTGCCTCGAAGGACACGCCGATGTTCGAGGCGTCCTGCTCGAAAGACGCCGGCGCGGGAAGCGGCTGGATGTCGGGTGGGAAGAACTCGCCGAAGGTGCGGTCAGGGCTCGTCATCGTCGTCGAACTCGAAGGAGGCGCGCTGCATCTGCCGGGGCGGGCGGATGGAGATGTTGACGAGCAGGCCGACGCCCATGAGCAGGGCGATCGCGGACGAGCCGCCGTAGGACAGGAACGGCAGGGTGATGCCGACGACGGGAAGGATACCCGTGCAGACGCCCATGTTGATGGCCGCCTGCAGAGGAACGAACGTCGCGACGCCGACGGCGACGATGCGTCCGAAGGGTTCACGGCAGCGTGCGGCGATCGCGAGCGCGGACGCGATCCACAGAAGGTACAACCCGAAGACGCCCGTCGCGCCGAGCAACCCGAACCGGTTGACGATGACCGAGAAGATCATGTCGTTGTGGGCTTCGGGCAGGGCGTTGTAGCGGACGAGGGCGCGGGACTTGGCTTCGGGCACGCCGCCGACGCCGCCCGCGCCGATGAGTTCCATGGCCTTGCGCGTCTGAAACTGCGTGGAGTCGGCGGTTGTGGTGTCGCCCTGATACTGGTGAATCAGGGCGGTGATGCGTTCTTTCTGGTGCGGGAGCAGGAACGGGTAGGACAGCGGCGCGAGCGCGAGCCCGAGGGCCCCGATGATGATGAAGTGCTTGAGTTTCGCTCCGGCGGCGATGAGCATCGCGACGAGCACGGGGAGGAAGAGCATCGCGGTGCCCATGTCGGGCTGGAGCAGGATGAGCACGACGGGCACGAAGGTGATGAGCGCGGGCGGGATCAGGCCCTTGAAACTGCGGTACGTCTTGCGCTGGCGGAGGTAACTCGCCATGAGCACGACGAAGGCGATCTTGGCGAACTCGGCCGGCTGAAGACCGAAGGGGCCGAGGTTGATCCAGGCGCGGGCGCCGTTGATCGGCCGCACGATGCTGCTGGGGACGAACGGAATCAGCAGGAACAACAAGAGCCCCACGGCCAGGAGCGCAGCGAGCCAGGAGAGGTCCGCGAAGATCCGGTAGTGCGGGACGACGAGCGTTGCGCCCGCGAACGCGCCGACGCCGACGAGCAAGAGTTGCTTCTTCGCGAGCGAGGAGACGACGCCCGGCTCGACGCCCCCGGTGATGTTGATCGCGGCGAGCCCGATCGCGAGGAGCGCGAACGTCGCGAGCAGGAGCGTCCACGTCTCGGGCCGGGAGAGGATGACGCGGGGGATCGCGCCTGCGCGTGCGGTGGCGTACAGGGCGCGCGGCGTGGAGGCCCGCTGGTGGGTCGGCGCGGCGACGCGGGTCATTCGCGCCCTCGCGCGACCGCCGGGACGTTCGACGCGGGGAGGTACCCCTCGTCGACGAGCGCGTGGACGATCTGGTTGGCGATCGGCCCGCTGACCTTGCCGCCGCTGCCGCCGTACTCGGTCATCACGGAGATGGCGTAGCGGGGATCCTGACCCTTCGGCCCGGCAAGAACGACGAACCAGGAATGATCACCGTCGCGGATGACGGTCGGCTCGCTCGGCCCTTCGCCGTCGAGATCGACGATGAGCGCGGGGGCGTCGGCGGTGCCGGTCTTTCCCCAGACGTCGACGCCGGACGCGTTGAAGATGGGTTCGCGCACGCCGTCGAAGATGAGGCGCGAGCCGGTGCCGTGGGCCTGATCGTTGACCGAGCCCCACAGCCCCTTCATGGCTTCGCGGACGGCGGAGGGATCAAGGCGAAGGTCGCGGGCTTCGACGCGCGCGTCGGCGAGGATGCGCGGCTTCATGTGCAGCCCGCCGCGCGCGAGGGTCGCCATCGCTTCGGCGGCGTGGAGCGGCGTCCACGCGACCGGGCCCTGCCCGATGCCCATGAGGATCGCGTCGCTCGTCGTCAGTTTCGCGTCGCTGTCGATGGGGCCGATGGTCCCCGGGTGCTCGTTGCCGACGCCCAGTTCCCATGTCTCGCCCAGCCCGAAGTCGCGGTAGACCGCGGAGATCCCTTCGGGACCGAGGTCGCGGCCCAAGGTGTAGAAGTAGATGTTGCACGACACGGAGAGGGCCTCGGCGCCGGAGAGCGCGTGGTGCAGCGTGTCTTGGTGGGTTATGCCGTAGCGCTTGTAGATCCAGCACCGGAAGAGCGTCGTGCGGCCTTCGAGCAGGTGGCCGGTGCATTTGATGTGCCGCGCAATAGTGTGCTCGCCCTGTTTGATGGCGCCCGCGAAAATCAATGCCTTGACGATCGACCCGGGCGGGTAGATCGCTTCGGTGGCGCGGTCGATCCACGGGGTGTTGATGCGGTCGTTGAAGATGGTCTCGGGTCGCTGCTGCACGTCCTCACGGGTGAACGTGGGCGTGGACACCATGGCGAGGATCTCGCCGGTGCTGATGTCGAGCACGACGGCCGCGCCGTTGAGTTGGGCCTCGAGTGGCACGTCCTCGTTCTCGTGCCAGGGCTGGGCAACGGTCAGTCCGAGTTCGGGCGACATCGCGGCCTGGACCCGCGCCTGCAGCGCGGCGTCGATCGTGAGACGGACGTCCTCGCCTGCCCTCGGTTCGGTATGCTCGACCTCGCCGGTGTCGAGGTGGCGGATGCGGAGCCCGCGCAGGCCGCGGAGTCGATGCTCCTGCGAGGCCTCGATGCCGGTGTGGCCGATGCGGTCGTTGTCGGGGTTGTAGAAGCCGGGATCGATCGTTCCGGTGTCGGGATCGATGCGCGGGCGCTTCTTGGTGTCTTCAGCGTAGACCTCGGAGCGCATCCACCCGAGCACGGTGGTGGCTACGCCGCGCACGCGAAGGGTGCGCACGCCCTGCGAGCGGAGCGGGCCTGGGAGCGTGTCGAGGCGGACATTGACGTCCATCGCTTCGAGCGGGTACTCGCGCGAACCGGCGTCGACGACGCGCACGCCCGGCAGTTCGTCGAAGTAGCGGCGGACGTCGAAGGCGACGGCGTCGGAGACATTGGTGAAGAGGGCGTGGGGCCTGACCTGCTCGGCGATGGGGCGCGCGACTTCCGCGAGGGGGACCTCGACGACGCGGCCGGTGCGTTCGAGGATGTCCTTCTCGCGGCGCGCCTTGGCGGCGGCCCACACGCTGGCGGCGACGCGCTGCACGTCGGCGAGCACGGCGGTGCGGCGACGCTCGATCTCGTCGCGATCGACCCCGGTGATCTGTGAGAGCAGCCCCCAGACCTGTTCGAGTTGCTGGTCGAACGTCGGGCGGTGGCGCGCGATGAGCCGCTCGCGGGCCTCGGCGTCGAGCGTGGACCAGACGTCGAGGTTCCGTGCACGGGCCTCGCGTGCGGCCTGCTCGTAGGCCCATTCTCCGGAGATGACGGGGTAGTCGACTCGGATCTCGAAGGCGGGCTTGTCGTGCGCGAGGACGCGGCCCTTGCGGTCGAGGATGCGCCCCCGCGTGGTGGGCGTCCACTGCTGGCGGAGGAGGGCACGCTCGGCCCTTTCTGCGAGTTCGTCAGCGCCGGCGGTTGTGAGGTAGCCCACCCGCGCGAAGACCACCACGAGCGGCGCGACGAACGCGAGGGTGAGCAGCGCCAGGCGCCGGTGGTACATGCTGGGCATGAGGCGACGGAGCAGCGGCGGGCGCTCCTCGCGTTGCTGACGCCTGGCGCGTCGTCGGCGTTGTCTGGATCGTCTCGCCACGGAAGGGATTATCGGGGGAATCGGCCCGGGGTTCCGCGAAATCGCCCGCCGAGGCGGGAAGTTTCAGGACCGCTCGCGACGCATGACGATGGTCGCGTCGTGCCCGCCGGGGAAGTAGTCCTGACGGAAGCGCACCGCGGGGGTCCGCTCGAGCGCCCAGCCGAGCACCCTGAGGGTGTCGAACCGCTTCGCCGGCCCGGTGTTGCCGCGTTTGCGATCCGGATCGCACCGGTCGGACAAGAAATTGAACGCGAGCGCCTCGCGGCAGAGCGGCCACGCGTGCTCGAGGACGTCGAGGGCCGCGTCGGTCGTCAGGGTGTTCAGCGACCCCGAGAACACCGCCACGTCGACCTTGCCCTCCGGCTGGCCGGAGGCGGCCGCGGCGCGCCGCATGGACGACGGATCGGACACAAAGTCCGCCACTTCGAGATGGGAGCCCTTGGGCGCGTGCGCACGGCCCGCGTCGATGAGTTCCGGCACGCCGTCGATCCCGATGTACGGCGAGGCTGCGGCGGCATGCTCCGCGAGGAAGACCCCGAGGTCGCCGCGCGCGCACCCGGCGTCGAGCACCGAGCGGCCCTGCATGGGGCACATCCGCAGGAGCACCTCGAACCGGACCCGCTGGTGGTCTTCGCTGGCCCAGAGGGTCGCCTCGAACGTGGCGCCGAGGGCTTCCACCGCGTCGACGTAGGGCTTCAGGTGCTCGCCGAGCGGCGCCTGACGAGCGTCGCCCTGGCCGCGATCCTTGCGCTTTCCGAACATGGAACCTCCGCGATCTGGCGGGATGCTAGGGTCGCGGCGCGTAGCATCGCCCATGCGCAGCGAGCACGCCTCCGGGTCCACGAAGACGCCCACGCCCACCACGACGCCCGGCAGGCCGGCGTCGCCCACCGCCGCCAACCGCTTCCGCCTCGACTACCGCGCCGAGGCCGACCGGCTGGGGCCGCCCCCCTGCCCCATCCTCGATGTGCATTCCCACATCAACGGCGACAGGGCGTCGGCGATCTACCGCGAGGCCCGCGACCGCTACGGCGTGACGACGACGTGGTCGATGAGCCGGATCGAGGAGGCGCCGGTCGTCCGGAAGAACCTGGGCGACACCGTCAGGTTCATCGCGGTCCCAAACTTCATGAGCGACGACCGCGTCCGTGCGCACACCGACGGCTATCTCGAAGACATCCGACGCTGGCACGGCGAGTTCGGCGCGAGGATCGTCAAGTTCTGGTGCGCCCCCCGCGGCGTCGACTACGCCGACGAGGTCGGCCAGCCCGACATGCTGCGCCTCGACGGCCCGTGGCGGCGCAAGCAGATGGACCTCGCGACCGACCTGGGCATGATGTTCATGGCCCACATCGCCGACCCCGACACCTGGTTCCAGACCAAGTACAAGGACGCGTCGCGCTACGGCAGCAAAGCCGAGCAATACGTCGCGCTCGAGAAACTCGGCGCCGAATACACCCAGCCCTGGATCATCGCCCACATGGGCGGCTGGCCCGAAGACCTCGACTTCCTCGACGGCCTGCTCACGCGGCGCGACAACTTCTCCCTCGACGCGAGCGCCACGAAGTGGATCGTCCGCGAGATCTCGAAGCACCCGCGCTCGAAGGTGCTCGCGTTCATGGAGAAGTGGAAGGGCCGCATCCTCTTCGGCTCGGACATCGTGACCATGGACGCGCACCTGACCTCAGACGAGGGATACCGCGGGATGGGCGAACTCTCCAGCGGCCCCGAGCAGGCGTTCGACCTCTACGCCAGCCGCTACTGGGCGCTGCGCAAACTCTGGGAAAGCGACTACGCGGGCGAATCCCCGATCGCCGACCCCGACCTGATGCTCGTCGACCCCGAGAACTCCGACGCGATGTCGGCGCCGCGCCTCGCGGGCAAGTCGCTTCCGCCGGACCTGCTCAAGTCGCTGTATCACGACGCGGCCGCGGCGCTCCTGCGGCTCTGAGACGCGTCAGCACAGCGGGTCGGGTCGGAACAGTTTCGTGCCGAGGCCCCAGTGTTTCTCGGTGAAGTTGCCGCCCAGATCGAACTCGCGTTCCTGCTCGGGACGCGCCGTTGCGAGCGCCATGGTGGTCTTCGCGTCGAGGTTGTCGAGCATCGAGACGAAGATCGCCTCGGGGGTCGCGGGGATGCGCGCGGCGCCGTACTCGGGCACGCCGTGGTGGGACAGGATGATGTGCTGGAGCACGGTGATGAACGCGCCGGGCATGCGCACGCCGCTGGCGGTCATCGCCTGCTGGGCCTTGTCGTGGAGCATGATCGCGCCCTCGACGATGTGCCCGACGAGTTCGCCGCGGTCCGTGTAGTGGAACCCGGTCTCCCAGCGCAGTTCGCGGGTCTTGCCGAGGTCGTGCAGGAAGAGCCCGAGCAGCACGATGTCGCGGCTCATCTTCGGGTAGAGCGGCAGCAGCGCGTCGGCGACCTTCATCAGTTGAAGCGTGTGCTCGAGCAGCCCGCCGAGGTACGCGTGGTGGAGCGCCCGGGCCGCCGGCGCGGCCTTGAACTGGTCCATCAGCATCTCGTCGTCGAGGTACGCCTGCGCGAGGGCGCGCGACGCGGCGTGGTCGAGCGTGCCGAGGATGCCGCAGACCTCCCCGAACATCTCGTCGACGTTCTTCTCGGTGCAGGGGAGCAGTTCGCGGAGTTGCTCGGGGCTGGGCTCGACGGGGTCGATGGTGTGGATGATGAGTTGCAGTTCGCCCTGGTAGGGCTGGGTCTCGCCCTCGACCCAGACGAACCCCTCGACGCCGATGCGCGCGAAGAGTTGCTCGGGCACGCTCCACATGCGGGCGGGCAGTTCGCCCGTCTTGTCGCGCAGGAGCGCCTTCAGGTAGGGCTTGCCGGTCTTGGTCATGCCCCGCTGCGCGTTCATCAGCGAGAACACGCCCTGAAACCGCTCGGACGGCCGGAGGTCGCGGATGTAGATCCTGTCCGAAGCGTTCATCATCGTCATGCCGCCAGTCTATCCGCTCCCTCCCCGACGCGGAGCATGGGAGCGGGTCGGGGTGGGGTCAATCCGCGTTGTGCTCGTCTTCCACTCGCTCCCCCGCCCGCATCGCACGGTGACGTTGGGCCTCGAACCACACCAGCGCGACGCCGCAGTAGACCACCGCCAGCGGCGGGATGAAGCACGCGCCCTGCCCGCCGTACACCACGAAGGCCAGCGCCGAGATCGCAACAAACACGCCAAGCGGCAGGACGATCGCGAACAGGATGAACAGGGCTTTGCCGAGCACGGCTCAAGTGTTGCCCGCGGCGGACGCAAAGTCCTCCGGTGGCGCGGAAGCGGCCCGGGGCCGGAACGGCTCGCCGCACTCCGGGCACTGGCTGGTGACGACGTCCGCCAGCGGGTAGGCGCAGCGGACGCACAGCCCGCGCTCGCGCCGCCGTCGCTCGGCGCGAAGGAGCAGCGCGATCCACGTGAAGAGCCCGATCGGCGCGAGCCCAAGCAGCGCGAGGGCCGCCACCGCGCCCCGCTCCATCCACGGCGAGACCCGCCCCGCCGCCGCCACCAGCCACGACCCCCACGTGATCGACAGGCAGGGCAGGCAGAGCGCCACCGCCGCGCACACCTGCAGGATGGAGAGCAGACGAGGCCTCACGACGACGGATCGTTCGCGGCACTCGTCGCCGAGGATTCGTTGACGTGCCCGCACTCTGGACATGTCTTTGTCGGGAGCCCTGCGAGCGAATAGCCGCAACTCAAACACGCGGACGACGGTCTGCGGCACTTCGCCCCCAGCGCCGTGCTGATCCGATCGGCGACCAACGCAGACGTTATCGCCGCTGCGCCGACGCCAAGGAACAACTGCATCGCCGGATCGACCCGAACAGTCCAGACCGAGTGAAGCAACGAGAATACATAGACGGACGCAAATCCCAAGCAGGGAGCGAGCACGACGAACAGCACGAGCCCTGCGAACACGCCGACAAGGTCGATACGGAAAGTACGGGCATCACCCGACATCGCTCGAACTCACGCCAACGACCCTCCCGCACTCCGGACAGCGATCCGGATCCAGGCCCTCAAGGGAGTATCCACAGCGGTCGCAGCGGAGGTGGTAAGGCCTCGCGTCTCGGTCTGCGAAGCCGAAGACGATTCGTGCGAACACAAACGCCAGCGCGGTGCCGATCACAATCGATGCAACCCCGGCACACAGATAGAGCGACTCGGCCCGGATCGGCGGAGTGAACATCAGCAGGATGCGGGCGCCACAAAACACCAGAACGCCCGTGAACGGAATGAAGAGCGTCAGCAACAAGCCGGAGATCACCAGTCGTTGCATCAGCGAAAGACCACGCCGAGCGCCAGTCACGATGCTCCCTTTCTTACTCTCCGCACTTCCTCCAGCCGCTCCTTGAGCCGCTGCTCAAGGCCCAGGCCCGTCGGGCGGTAGTACTCCTTGTCGACGCCGAGGTAGTCCTGCCCGCTCACGCCGCCGATCGAGGTGTTCGCCTTCGTGTCGTGCGTGTACTCGTACCGCTCGCGGCCTTCCGCGAAGCGTGGGTCGCCCACGCTCTCGGCCTTGTACCCGCTCTGCAGATGGATCGGCACGGGGAGCGATCGACCCTCCTTCACGTCCGCCATCGCCTCGTTGATCGCGACATAACTCGCGTTGCTCTTGGGCGCGAGCGCCAGGTAGATCGCGCACTGACTGAGGGTGATCCGCGCCTCGGGCATGCCGATGCGCTCGACCAGTTCCCACGCCGCCGCGGCGACCTGAATGCCGCGCGGGTCGGCGTTGCCGATGTCCTCGCTCGCGAGAATCGCGAGCCGGCGCGCGATGAAGTTCGGGTCTTCGCCCCCTTCGAGCATGCGCGCGATCCAGTACACCGCGGCGTCGGGGTCGCTGCCGCGCACGCTCTTGATCATCGCGCTGATGGCGTCGTAGTGCTCGTCGCCCCCCGGCGCGTACACGACCGCCTTCTGCTGGATCGACTGTTCGGCGTCGTCCTTGTTGATGTGGAGTGCAGAACCTTCGCGCTGCTTGCTGAGCACCGCGACTTCGAGTGCGGTGAGCGCCCGTCGCGCGTCGCCGTCGGACTTGATCGCCCATACGCGGACTGCGTCGTCGTCGATCGTCAGGTTCAGCCGCCCGTACCCCCGGTCCTGGTCCTTGGCGGCCCGCCGGACGATGTGCGCGACCGCGTCCTCGCTCAGCGGCTCGAGCCGGAAGAGCGTGCTGCGGCTGACCAGCGCCGAGTTCACCGAGAACAGCGGGTTCTCGGTGGTCGCGCCGATGAGCGTGATCATGCCGCGCTCCACGTCGCCCAGCAGCACGTCCTGCTGGCTCTTGCTGAAGCGGTGAATCTCGTCGAGGAAGAGGATCGTCCGCTTCCCGCTGGCTTCGATGCGGGCCGCGGCCTCGTCGATGATCTCGCGGATGCGTTTCACGCCCACGCTTGCGGCGTTCTCGCGCTCGAAGGCGCGGTCGGTGGCGTGGGCGATGACCTCGGCGAGCGTCGTCTTCCCCGTGCCGGGCGGGCCGTGGAGGATGATCGAGGTCATCGCGCCCGACTCGATCATGCGGCGAAGGAGTTTGCCCTCCCCCACGATGTGCTCCTGGCCTTCGAACTCGTCGAGAGTCCGCGGGCGCATGCGCCACGCCAGCGGCGCCGCCCGCTCCCTCGCCTCCGCCCGACGCCCGGCCCACAGGTCACTCATACGGGAACTGTACGGACGCCGCGGCCCGGTCGTTGCGAAGGAAAATCGGACCGAACCGAGACTCCGACCCGGCCGATGCAATGATCCTCGCTCGCACGCCCGAGAGGACCGTCGGCCCGCATCGCCGGCGACGCCATGCGCGAACCCACTTTCGCCCCCGCCATTTTCGATTCGCTCCGCGGCTATTCGGCGCAGCGCTTCGCACGCGACCTGACCGCCGGGTTGACGGTGGGCGTCGTCGCGCTGCCGCTGGCGCTGGCGTTCGGGATCGCGTCCATTCCCGAGCAGGTGGCGGGCGAGGCGGGGCTGTCGCCGCCGGTGATGGGGCTGTTCACGGCGATCGTCGCGGGGTTCCTGATCTCGGCGCTGGGCGGAACGAAGGCGTGCATCGGCGGGCCAACGGGCGCGTTCGTGGTGATCGTCTACGCGATCGCGGCCGAGCACGGGTACCTCGGGCTGGTGCTGGCGACGATGCTCGCAGGCGTGATGCTCATTGTGCTGGGCGCGGTCGGGCTGGGGAAGATGATAAAGTTCATCCCCTACCCGGTGACCACCGGCTTCACCGCAGGGATCGCGGCGGTCATCTTCAGCGGGCAGATCCGCGACTTTCTGGGCATCGCGCCGCCCGCGAGCGCGGACCCGGTGCCGCCCGACTTCCTGGGGAAGATCGTCTGGAACTTCGAGCACTCGTCGAGTCTCGATCCCGCGACGACGGTGCTCTCGCTCGTGTGCGTGGGCGTGCTGATCGCGTGGCCGAAGATCGGCCTGAAGAAGGTGCCCGCGCCGGTGGTGGTGCTGGTGGGCGCAACGGCGGCAGCGTGGGCGCTGCGGCAGTTCGCGGGCGTGCCGATCACGACCATCGGCGACCGCTTCGGCGCGATCCCGGCGGGCCTGCCGGTGCCCCACCTGCCCGACACGACCTTCGCCGAGGTCCGCGAGCGTCTGCCAGACCTCATCGCCCCGGCGTTCACCATCGCGATCCTCGCGGCGATCGAGTCGCTGCTCTGCGCCGTCGTGGCGGACGGCATGACGGGCACGCGGCATCGCTCGAACACGGAACTCATCGCCCAGGGCGTGGCGAACATCGCCTCGCCGCTGTTCGGCGGGATGCCCGCGACGGGCGCCATCGCGCGCACGGCGACGAACATCCAGGCGGGCGGGCGCACGCCGATCGCGGGGATCGTGCACGCCGGGGTGCTGCTGGCGATCGTGCTGGCGCTGGGCAAGTACGCGTCGCTCGTGCCGCTCTGCGCGCTCGCGGCGGTGCTGGTGGTGGTCGCGTACCGCATGGCGGAGATCCATCGGTTCCGCTGGCTGCTCAATGGGCCCCGAAGCGACGCGGCGGTGCTGCTGACCACGTTCGCCCTGACGGTGCTCGTCGATCTCACGGTCGCGGTGCAGGCGGGCGTGGTGCTGGCCGCGATCCTGTTCATCAAGCGCATGGCGGACGTGTCGGGCGTGCGCGTGGCGGGCGCCAACGGTGAGGGCAAAGCAGACGCAACGCACGCGGACGTGCCCGCGGGTGTGGAGGTCTACGACATCCAGGGGCCGTTCTTCTTCGGCGCGGCGTTCAAACTCCGCGACACGCTGGAAGGGCTGACGACGCCGCCCAAGGTGCTGGTGCTGAACCTCGAGGCGGTGCCCGCCGTCGACGCGACGGGCCTGCACGCGCTGCACGAGATGATCCGCAGGTCAAGCGGGCGCGGCGCGCGGGTCATCCTCGCGGGGGCGCAGCCCGAGGTGCGCAGGGCGCTGCTCGGGACCGGGATCCTGGGCGAACTCGGGGAGCGCGGTTTTGCGGCCTCGGCGGCCGAAGCGATCGCGTGGCTGCGGGCAGAGCAGGCCTCAGGGAGTTCTCGGACGGCCCGGGGTTGACCCGAACCAGTCGGGCCGGCTTCCGTAGCAGTTCCGGACGACGCGTTCCCGGTCGGACGCCGATCGTGCCGATACCCTGCCTTGCCGCCCGATCGAATCGGGCGCGGTCCGTTTGGAAAGGTTCGGAACATGTGCGGAATCGTCGCGTACATCGGCGCCAGACCGGCGCTCCCCGTGCTCCTGGAGGGTCTGAAGCGCCTGGAGTACCGGGGCTACGACTCCGCGGGCGTGGCGATCGTGAACCACGGTCTGCACGTCGTGAAGTCCGTGGGCCGCGTCGCGAACCTTGAGGCGAAGACCAAGCACCACGCGTCGGAACTCGCCGGCTCGCTCGGGATGGCCCACACGCGCTGGGCGACCCACGGCGGGGTGACCGACGCGAACGCGCACCCCCACACGGACCACACCGGCGCCTTCGCGATCATCCACAACGGGATCATCGAGAACTACGCCGCGCTGCGCACGCTGCTCGAAGAGAAGGGTCACACCTTCCAGAGCGAGACCGACACCGAGGTGCTGGTGAACCTGATCGCTGAGGTGTACGACGGCGACCTCGAGAAGGCCGTGCAGACGGCGCTGCGCGAGGTGACCGGCGCGTACGCGATCGCGGTGTGCTGCACGCACGAGCCCGACACGCTGGTGGTGGCCCGCAAGGGCTCGCCGCTGATCGTGGGCGTGGGCGCGAGCGAATATGTCGTCGCGTCGGACGCGAGCGCCATCGTGGCCCACACCTCGCAGGCGATCACGCTCGACGACTATCAGGTGTGCAAACTCACGCGGGACTCCTTCCGCACGACGACGATCGACAACACGCCTGTCAGCCACAAGGTCCATCAACTCGAGGTCGAACTCGAGCAGATCGAACTCGGCGGCTACCCCCACTACATGCTCAAGGAGATCTTCGAGCAGCCGCGTTCGCTCCGGCAGACGATGCGCGGGCGCCTCGACCAGCGCGAGGGACGGGTGGTGCTCGGAGGCGTGGGCCAATTGGCCCGAGACCTCGTGAAATCCAAGCGCTACATCCTCATGGCGCAGGGGACCGCGCTGCACGCGGCGATGATCGGCGAGTATCTCATCGAGGACCTCGCGAAGGTCCCCGCGGAGTGCGAGTACGCGAGCGAGTTCCGGTACCGCAACCCGATCATCGAGGACGGGACGGTCGCTATCGCGGTCAGCCAGTCGGGCGAGACCGCGGACACGCTTGCCGCGCTCACCGAGGCAAAGGAACGCGGCGCCATGGCGCTGGGCGTGGTGAACGTCGTGGGATCGACCATGTCGCGCGAGACCGACGCGGGCGTGTACCTGCGTGTCGGCCCGGAGATCGGCGTCGCCTCGACCAAGGCGTTCACCGGCCAGGTCGCGGTGCTGACGATGCTCGCGCTGTTCCTGGCGCGGCGGCGGTTCATGTCGACCGAGCAGACCGCGGAGATCCTGCGGGCCCTTGAGTCAGTCCCTGACCTGATCGACCGGATCCTTGTGCAGAGCGCGGAGATCCGCGACGTCACGAGCCGGTACATCGACCAGGAGAACTGGCTGTTCCTCGGACGCGGGTACAACTATCCCGTGGCGCTCGAGGGCGCGCTCAAACTCAAGGAGATCTCGTACATCCACGCCGAGGGCATGCCCGCCGCGGAGATGAAGCACGGGCCGATCGCGCTCATCAGCGACGGGATGCCCTGCGTGTTCATCGCCAACCGCGGCGCGCAGTACGAGAAGGTGCTGAGCAACATCCAGGAAGTGAAGTCGCGCGGCGGGCGCGTGATCGCGGTCGCGACCGAGGGCGACAAGGACATCAAGTCGCACGCCGACGAGGTGTTCTACGTGCCGGACATCCCCGAGCCGCTCTCGCCGATGCTGACGGTGATCCCGCTCCAACTGGTCGCGTACCACGCGGCGGTGCTGCGCGGGCACGACGTCGACAAGCCGCGGAACCTTGCGAAGAGCGTCACGGTCGAGTGACCTGAGCGCTCGCTGATCATCCGAGCAATGAAGAAGGCCCGCCTCCGCGAGGGAGACGGGCCTTTGTCATATCAGACGGTTGTCGTGCTGCTGAGGATCAGCGGCGGCGACGGGCGGCGGCCAGGCCGGCGAGGCCGAGGACCGCGGCAGCGCCGGGAGCGGGGATGGCCGCGCCGACGGTGAGGTTGTCCATGGTCGCCCACGCGTTGGCGAGGCCAGCCTCGGGCGCATCGATGGTGATGCTCGTGATGGCGACGTCAGAGATGAAGCCGCGGAAGTCCGAGGGACCCGTGGAGGTGTACGACACGTTGGTGCCGTCGCTGAGGTTGATGGTGATGCCGGTGCCGGTGGGCAGGAAGGAGATGTCCGAAGCCCAGAAGTTGCCGCCGACGGCGGTGACGGGGGCGCCGGTGAACGACACGACGATCGAGTCGAGCGCGGAGTCGGTCGAGATCAGACCCGGGTCGTTGAAGAGGTTGCCCGAGCCGCCGCCGACCGCGTCGATGATGTACGAATAGCCGTTGACGGGGCCGAAGGACAGATCAGGGACGGAGCCGGTGGGCACGCCGGTGAAGTCGTTGGTGTACGAGCCCATCTGCACGTTGGCCATGAAGGTGGCCATATCGGTGTAGACGGTGGCGGTGCCGGCGGTCGCGAGACCAGCCACAGAAGCCGCGGCAGCCGCGGCGGCGATGCGCATACGCATGATCAATCCCTCCTAATGGGCGACTTTGTCGCTGCCCCGCCGGTTCCTACTCCGACGAGGCGACGTGTTCCTAATACGGCCATGCGGCCGCTTACAGCCTAAGAGTACCAGAAACCGATGTTCGGGCCAACCGGAATCCACCGTCCATTTCCGAAACTTTGCGCTTTTTCACCGCCGGCTGGCGTCGACGATCTTGCCCAGTTCCTCGGGGGTCAGGGTGGCCGGGTTTCCCTGCCACCGGATCACCCCGTCAGGGCTGTAGACGATCGCGTGGGGGATGTAGCGATTCCGGACTTCCTGGGCCATCCGTCGCTGCGGATCGACGCCGATCGCGTACCGAACGCCCTTGCCGGGCATCCATCCCCGGACGTGGTCGACCGGCTCGTTGCTGATTCCCAGCACGACCACCTCGCCCGGGAACGCCTCCCCGAGGCGGTTCATATGAGGTATCGCCGCGATGCACGGCCCGCACCAGGTCGCCCAGAAGTCGACGACGACCACCTTGTCCTGCACATCGGGGACCGGGGTGATCCACTCCTCGACCACGATCTCCGGTCCGCGCTTGCCGCGAAGGTCGTTCGCGTCGCCGATCTCGCCGCTGATGGGCGGGAATCGCTCATCGGGGAGGCGCTCCTCCCAGAATCCCGGCTTGCTGCGTTGTTTGGAGGGCAGCCGCGCCGTCGGCGGCGCCGCGGTTGGGCGTTCCGGGGCCTCGGCGTCGCCTGCCGGCCCCGACTCCACGACCAGACGCTCCACCGCGGCCTGAATGCCGGTCGGGTTCAGGAACGCGTACCGGGCGTTGCCCGCGCGATCGATGATGAGGTTTGCCAGGGGGCTGCGCACGCCCAACGCTTCGGCGTACCCGCCGTCGGCGTCGACGGCGACAGGCAGGCCGGGATCACGGCGCTCAAGAAACACCTCGATGCCTTCCCCCTGTGACTCCGTGTGCATCGCGATCACCGCGAGGTCGTCGCCGACGCGCTTCTTCAGGGCCGCCAATTGCTCGAGGCGCAGGGTTGTCCGCCGGTCCGCTCGCGACCAGAACTGCACGATCACGACCTTTCCGAGCAGGTCGTCCAGCGAAACCGGGTCGCCGATGAACCGCACGCCCGGGCCGAAGTCGGGCGGCGCCGTCCCGAGCATCGCCGTCGCGTTCTCGCGTTCGGACTCCGACGCCGTCCGGTCGATCCACCGCCTGTCGATCTGCTCGGACTGTGCGCAGACGCCCGCGCTCAGCAATGACGCGGCCACAGCGGACAGGAACGCTTTTCTGACGCTTTGCACAGGAAATCTCCCGGGAAAATGGGCTCGTAGCGATCCTCGGAGTGTCCCCGATGCGCCCCGCCGTCGCAAGCGATTCTTCCTGCCACCGGCTAGGGTAGAACCATGGAGACGCGGTCCCTGCTCGCCCACGCGGCGTGGGTGTTCCTCGGAGGCGGCGCGGGCGCCGCGGCCCGATTCGTCGTCGGCGTTGCGTTGATGCGTCTCGCCGGCCCCGGCTTTCCGTGGGGAACCCTCGCCGTGAACCTCGCGGGGTGCCTGCTCATCGGCCTGATCGCGGGATTCACCGCCCACCGCCATGCCGAGGGGCTGACCGTTGCTCCCTTTGCGGGGATGGACCACACGGCCCGGCTGATCCTCGTGACGGGCTTTCTGGGCGGGTTCACGACCTTCTCGGCGTTCGGAATCGAGACCGTCGACCTGCTCCGATTGCAGCAGCCGGGCAGGGCCGCCGCGTATGTGCTTGCCAGCGTCGTGGTTGGGATCGCCCTCGCGTGGGCGGGCTGGCGGATCGGCCTTCGGATCGCGCCCCCCGCCCCGCCCCTCACCTGAACGCGCACAAAC
>JBQLZI010000016.1:0-20139 GCA_052168195.1 Phycisphaerales bacterium | reverse complement strand
ATTGCACGAGGTTCGGGAAGCGTGCCCGGAGGTCGTCGAAGAACGAGAAATCGAGGTCGTCGGGGCGGTCGGCCACGCCGACCTTCCACACCACCATCGCGCCGAAGATCCGCACGTCGCCGTCGTCGACCCAGAAGGCGCGATCGGTCGACCCGTCGATGTAGACGAGCGGGCGGTGCTGCCCGTACCACGACACCAGCCCGCCGTAGAACTCGTCGCCGATGACCGCGATGGGCGGCTGGTGCGCGACGCGCTCGGCCCAGGCGGATTCGACGGTCGCGGCAAGTTCGCGCCCGGGGTAGTTCGTGCGTTTGGCGTCGCGGGTGAACTTCGGCGCGACGGCGTTGTCGGCGAAGTACGCGCCGAGCGAGAGCGCGAAGAGCGCGAGCCACGCCCAAAGGAAGCCCCGGACTCGCGAGGGTTTCGCGTCGAACGCGGCGAGCATCGTGAGGAGCAGCGGCACGGCGAGGAGCATCGGCGTGCCCCACATGGAGCGGAGCCGCGCACCGGTGACGAGCGAGTACGCGGCGACGGCGAACACCGGCGCGAGCGCGATCAGCCAGATGAACGCCCGCGCGTCGCGCGATCCGACGGCCGCGCGGTCGCCCTGGCGGCGATGCAGCCACGCGCCGGAGAAGAGCATGACGACGAGCGTGGCGGCGGCGGCCATGGCCTGGGCGCCGACGAACTTGAGCGGGTAGCGGATGTGATCGAGGAGCTCACGCTCGCCGTCCGACGCGCGGCGCATGCCGTACTTCAGCGTGATGAAGTCGGTGTCGAGCATCCAGAGGAAATGGGGGAGGAAGACGCCGGCGGCGACGACGGCGGCGATATAGGGACCGGGCGTGCGGAGGGCGCGGCGGCCGGTCGGGGTGCACAGCGCGAACAGCCCGAGGGGCAGGAGCGCGAACGCGGCGAGATACTTCGTGAGCATCGCGAGGCCGAAGCACACGCCGACGCCGAACCACGCGAAGAGCGTGAGAGGTTCCAGCGGCTTCACGCTGCGCACGCCGCGCCAGAAGAGCAGGAACAGCAGCGCCCAGAGCGGGAGTTGGAGGACGTTGACGTTGAACTCGGGCGACGTGAAGTGCATGTAGTAGACGCCGACGAGCAGCGCGAGGGTGGCGAAGGCGGCGCGGCCCGGGTCGAGGATGTCGCGGGCGAGGCGCCACATGGCGAGGGCGGCCACGGCGACGCAGACCTGGGAGAGCCAGTAGAGCGAGGAATCGCCGCCGCCGGTGAGCATGCCCGCGAGTTCGGCGATCCACGCGGAGAGCGGCGGGTGCTTGTCGTAGCCGAGCAGCCACTCGCGCCCCCAGACGAGGGCCTCGATGGTGTCGAGCGGAAGGGAGAGGTTGATCGCGGTGGGGAGGAGCGTCCAGAGGAAAAGGTGCAGGCCTATTGCGACCGGCACGAGCAGGTTGGCGCGGGCGGCGAGCCAGCGGAGCAGCGGCGAGGCGTCGGCGTCGATTGTGGCGTGGTCGGGCACGGCGGGAGGATACCGGCCCGGCGCGCGGGTTGCGGATGGCGTTCGGATCGCGTTTGATGCCCACGCGCATGGAGCAACGCCCGGTCATCTGGATCATCAGCGACGGCAAGGCCGGGCACGAGAACCAGTCGCGCGGGCTGGCCGAGGCGATCGTGGATCGCGTCGGCGGCGTGGTGCGGGTGATCGGCGTGGAGGGGAGCGGCGTCGGGCTGCGCGCGAGGGCGCCGCGTGTGGACGCGCTGGGCGCACCCGACGTGGCGATCGGGGCCGGATCGCGGACGCACGCGACGCTGCGCGCCTGCGCCAGGGAGCACGGCGCACGGACCGTGGTGTTGATGCGCCCGACGTTCGGGCGGTATGCGCTTGTGGTGGCGCCGCGGCACGACGGCATGCGCGAACGTGACGGCGTGGTGACGACGCGCGGCGCGCTCAATACGGTCCGCCCTTCGGAACGAAAGAACGACTCGCGCGGGCTGATCCTGGTGGGCGGGCCGTCGAAGCACCACGGCTGGAACGACGCGGATGTCGCGCAGCAAATCGCGGAGATCGTGCGCACCGACGCGGATGTGCGCTGGACACTGACCACGTCGCGGCGCACGCCGGAGGGGTTTCTCTCGACGCTGGAGCGCGCAACAAACCCGGAGAACCTCGACGTGTTCCACGTGGAACACACTTCGCGGGAGTGGCTGCTGGAGCGCTACGCGGAGAGCGCCCGGGTCTGGGTGAGCGAGGACAGCGTGTCAATGGTCTACGAGGCGCTGACGAGCGGCGCGCGAGTCGGGCTGCTGCGCGTGCCGCGGAAGGGCGCGAGCCGCGTGATCCGCGGCGTCGACGCGCTCGCGTCGGAGGGCTTCGTCAGGCGATTCGACGACTGGGCCCGCGATCGGACGCTTCCTGCGCCGCCCGAGCAACTCGATGAGGCGTCCCGCGTGGCGCGCCTCGTGATCGACCGATTCCGCCTCGGCGCCGGGGAAGCCGGGGGCGACGGGGGCGCATCGTGACCGCGCCAAACACGGATCGGCCCGCCCGTCGTCTGACGATCGTGCAGTGCGTTCCCGCGCTCCGCGGCGGCGGCGTCGAGCGAGGCACGCTCGAGATTTCCCGCGCCATCGTCGCGCGCGGCCACCGATCCGTCGTCATCAGCGCCGGCGGGCGCATGGTCGAGCAACTCGTGCGCGAAGGCGCCGAGCATGTCGAGTGGCCGATCGGCAAGAAATCCTTGGGCGCCCTGCGACTCGTACGCCGGCTGCTCGCGTTCTGCGTGAACGAACGCGTGGACATCCTGCACGCGCGATCGCGTGTGCCCGCGTGGGTCTGCCTGCTCGCGTGGCGCGGCATGGACGAATCATTGCGGCCCCGGTTCATCACCACCATGCACGGCGTGCACTCCGTCAGCCGCTACAGCGAGGTCATGACCAAAGGCGAGTGCGTCATCGCGGTGAGCGAAACCGTCCGCACACACATCGCCGACGCGTACCCGCACGCCGATCTCTCACGCGTGACGGTGATCCCTCGCGGCGTCGACCCCGCGGAGTTCCCGTACGGCCACGCGCCGAGCGCGGAATGGCTGCAGCAACTTCACGCGGCATTCCCGCGGGCGCGCGGGCGGCGCCTCATTGTGCTGCCCGGGCGCGTCACGCGCCTGAAGGGCCACGCCGACGCCATCCGGGCGCTGCATCTCGCCGTGGAGCGAGGCGTCGATGCGCACCTCCTCGTCGTCGGCGGCGTCGACGAGCACAAGGCATCGCTGAGGCGCGAACTCGATGCGCTCGCCGGCGCGCTCGGCGTAACGCAGCGAATCTCGTTCGCCGGGCATCGGTCGGACATCCGCGAATGGATGGCCGCGTGCGACGTCACGCTGTCGTGCTCCACCCAGCCCGAGTCCTTCGGCCGCACCGCGCTCGAAGCGATTTCGCTCGGCAAACCCGTCATCGGGTACGACCACGGCGGCGTCGGCGAGGTCCTCGGCCAAGTCTTCCCTGCGGGGCTCGTCCCCGCGAACGACTGGCGCGCGATGGGCGAGCGGCTCATCGAGTTCGCGCGCGAGGCGCCGCGTGTCGAACCCACCGGCCGCTACACCCTCGCGGCCATGCAGGACGCGACCATCGCCCTGTACGAGGAGGTCGCACGTGGCTGAGCTACCGCTGCGCATCCTGCATTTCGTGTGCGGCGCCTACGAGCGCGGCGGGATGCAGAAGCACGTGCTCGACCTCGTCTCGGCCCAGGTCGACGCGGGCGACTCCGCTGCGCTGCTCGCGCACCCGTCGTTCGGCGCCCACCTCGACGCCCGTGTGAAACTGATCCCGCTCGACACCTCGCGCAGCCGACGCAACAAGGCCTTCGCTCGCGACGTGGCGCGGGCTATCGAACACGCGAAGCCCGATGTGATCCACGCCCACGCGGGCAAGGCCTCCTCGATCGTCGCGGCCCTGATGCCGCTGCGCTGCGCGTCGGTCAGCACGGTCCACGGGCTGAAGCGCGACCTGCGCGCCCCGGCGCGATTCGACCGCGTCATCGCCGTCAGCGAGTTCGCCGCCAAGAAACTCCCCCGTGATCGAACGACCGTGATCTTCAACGGGTCCGCGCCCCGGGAGCGTTCTCTCGCTGATCCTTCCTCGCTCGCGGGTTTCTTCGAGAAGGAGAGCGACATGCCGATCGCGATCGCCATCGGTCGGCTCGCGCCCGTCAAGGGGTTCGACACGCTCGTGCGTGCGTGGGCGTCGGTACGCCGTGCGCGCCTCGTGATCGTCGGCGACGGCCCCGAGCGATCGCGCCTGGCGCGGCGCATCGAGAAGCACGCGCTCCGTGATCGCGTTGTGTTGGCCGGGGAAATCCCCGATGCGGGCGCGCTCCTCCCCGCCGCGGCCGTCATGGTCGCGCCGTCGCTGCGCGAAGGATTCCCGTACGTCGTGGTCGAGGCGCTGCAGGCGCGTACCCCGATCATCACCACGACCACCTCCGGGGCCGCGCCCGTGCTTCCAGCGAAGTGGCTCGTGCCGCCGAGGCGGCCATCCCTGCTCGCGGAGCGCGTGAACCGGCTTCTGCATGATCCGGACGCCGCGAGGGCGGATTTCGCGCCGGCCTTTGAGCGGTCGAGAACCGAGTTCACGCTTGAAGGCATGGCCAGTCGCACGCGCGACGTCTACGCCGAGGCGATCGCGGTTCACGCCGCTCGGCGTTCGGTATGATGATCCTCGGCACACCACCGGAGAATCAGCCATGAGCGAGTCGAAGAAGAAGGGCGGCAAGGCGGTCAAGATCCTGCTCGGGCTTGTCGGCGTGTTCGCCGTCGTGCTTGTCCTGCTCGTCGCCGTCGTTGTGATCTCCATCGACGCGATCGCCAAGCAGGGCGTCGAGCGCGGCGCCACCTATGCGCTGCAGGTGCCCACGTCGCTCGGCAGCGCCGACGTCGGGCTGATGAGTGGGTCGTTCTCGATGAACGATCTGGAGGTGAAGAACCCCGAGGGCTTCAAGGCGCCGCACTTCCTCAAGATGAACGACGCGGGCGTGAACGTCTCGCTCGCCACGCTCGCCGAGGACACGGTCGAACTGCCCGAACTCACGATCACGGGCATCGACATGTACCTGGTGAAGGAAGGCGGCAAGGCCAACTACCAAGTCATCATGGACAACCTCAAGCGCTTCGAGACCGAAGACAAGCAGCCCGACGCGCCCTCGAAGGAAGGCAAGAAATTCGTCATCCGCAAGATTCAGATCAACGACGTCATGGTCCACGCGGAGGTTCTTCCCATCGGCGGCAGCGGGCAGACCGTCGACGTCGAGGTCCCCGAGATCGTCCTGACCAACATCGGATCCGGCGGGCAGAGCGTGTCGATGGCCGAACTCGTGAACATCATCATCAAGTCGGTGTTCGCGACCGCGCTCAACCTCGGCGACGCGCTCCCCGGTGATATCGCGGAGGGCCTGCAGGGCGGGCTCTCGCAACTCGGCTCGCTCGGAGAGATGGGTGTCGGCGTGGCCGCGGAAATCGGCGGCGAGGTCGTGGGCGTCGCGGGCGACGCCGCGGAAGCGCTCAAGGACGTTGCGGGCGGGCTCGGCGAAGGCGCGGGCGAAGCGGTCGAGGACGCCACGAAGAAACTCGAGCAGGGCGTCAAGGACATCTTCGGCGGCGGCAACAAAGACAATTGAGGAACCTCACACGCACGCGCTCGGTACCACACGTATGCGAGCAGCACACGCCGGCGTTCTTCTTCTCGCCCTCCACACGCTCTACGGCGCCCACGCGCAGGACGTGCCCGTCGTCGATGACGCGCCGCCCGCGAGCGGGTACCGGATACAGGAGGTCGTCAGCGGTCTCGATCATCCGTGGTCGATGACTTGGCTGCCGGGCGGCGACATCCTCGTCACCGAGCGCCCGGGCACGCTGCGCGTCGTGCGCGACGGACGCCTCCTCCGCGAGCCGGTCACCGGCGTGCCCGATGTCTTCGCCGCGGGACAGGGCGGGCTGATGGAGGTGTCCCTCCACCCCGACTTCGCCGAGAACAACCTGCTGTACCTCACCCATTCCGAAGGTGTACGCGGTTCGAACCACACCGTGCTCGCGCGCGGCGTCTACCGCGACGGCGCACTCTCCGACGTTCGCACGATCTTCGAGGTCGAGCAGATGAAGTCGGGCACGCAGCACTTCGGCTCGCGCATCGTCTGGCTCGAGGACGGCACGATGCTGCTCGCCATCGGCGACGGCGGCAACCCGCCCGTCCGCTATCAGGGCGAACTCATCCGCAAACAGGCCCAGAACCCCGGGGCGCACCTCGGCAAGATCCTTCGTCTCGACGAGAACGGCGAGCCGGTCGACGACAACCCGTTCGTTGATCGGCGCGGCGCCGCGCCGGAGGTCTACTCGTGGGGCCACCGCAACATCCAAGGCATGGCCATCGATCGCGAGTCCGGCCGCGTCTGGGCCACCGAGCACGGCCCGCGCGGCGGCGACGAACTCAACCTCGTCCGCGCCGGCGAGAATTACGGCTGGCCCGAAGTTACCTTCGGCCGCGAGTATTCGGGTCGGAAGATTACTGACCAGACAAGCGCGCCGCGCTTCGTCGACGCCGCACTCGTCTGGGTCCCCAGCAAGGCGCCCAGCGGCCTCGAGTTCTACTCGGGCGACGCCTTCCCGCAGTGGCGGGGCGACCTCTTCAGCGGCGGGTTGGTGACCAAGGACGTCTGGCGGATCGATCTCAACGGCGAGCGCGTCGTCAAGCAGGAAACCATCTCGATCGGCAAGCGCGTCCGCGACGTTCGCCAAGGGCCCGACGGCATGCTTTACGTCCTCACCGACGAGGACAACGGCCAACTGCTCCGGATCGTCCCCGCTCGCTGATCATGCGGTGCAGATGGCGAGGAACTCCTTGTATCCCACGCCCGGGACGCGCACGACCTCCGGGTAACCGTCGAACGGCTTGCCGTCGAGATACACGCGGTTCACGAGTTGGTATCGCGCGTCGAACTCGTCGGCGGTTCTCATGTCGACCCGCGCGAAGTGACCGCGGAGCAGATCGAGAAAGTCCGCGCCGATCTCGCGCACCGGCTCGCCGCGACGCTCGCCGTACTCGAGCGTTTTTTCGTGCCGCAGGGCCTCGGTCAGAAACGTCCGCCCGCCGGGCTTGAGCACCCTGCGGATCTCCCGCACGGACTTCTCAAGATCCTCCGGCATCGCCAGCACGTGCGCCACGAACACCGCGTCGTACGACGCGTCGTCGAAAGGCATGGCCTGGATATCCGCCTGAAAGTCGACGTCCGTGCGGAACAGGTCCGCGGTGTGGTAGACGCGAAACGCCCGCCGCAGCATCGGCTCGAAGCAGAATTCCGGCGCGATGTGCAGCGCCGACTTCCCGGCCGGGGGCCACTCCTGAAACACCCGCTCGAAGCAGAGGTGCTGGAAGCGGTGGCGCTCGACGGCGCCGCAGCGCGGGCACTTCGAGTCGGTCCGCGTGAAATCGGGCACGCGGGTCATGCGCTTGTCCTTGAACGGCCCGCGGTATCCGCATACGGGACAGTCGTGCTTCCGCTTTCCCGGATGGAGCGCACGGAACACCGGCGGACGGACGACGCGCTTGATGTTCTCGGTGAGTTTCGTGCGCATGCTTAGTCGCGGGCGGTCGCGGCGGCGCCGCGGTGGTTGAGGAATCCCTGGCTCCATCGCGAGGTGTCGAACGTCCGCTCGCGCTCGTCGCCGCTCGCGAGCCGCTCGAAGCGCTCCCACGCGTCGGCGACGCGGCGACGCATCTTGGCCCGCCCGACCGAGGGAATCCACGAAGCGACGGGCACAAACGCCGGGTCGCCGAACCCGTCGATCAGCGTGAGCGACCACCCGCCGTCCGACAGGCGCTGCGCGACGATGTTGTGATCGAGCAGGGCGCGCGTCAGCACGCGGTTGCGCACGAGGAAATCGGCGAACTCGTTGAACGCCGGCCGCAGATCGTCGAGCGGAATCCCCTCGCACAGCAGCGCGCGAACTGTCCGCGCGATGCGGCCGTCGTCGTCGCGCACGAGATCAAAGATGAAGCCCGTGCCCTTGTCCGTGTCGACCTCGCCGTGGTAGCGCGGCAGGTGCGCGAAGCGCCGCCCGAGCCGGCGCTCGAGCACCGTCAGCTCGCGCCGGTCGTGCCGGTTGTCGTCGAGCCCGCGCCGCACCGCGACGGGCGCCAGCCGCCGCTTCTCAAGACGCCCGAAGCGCCCCTCGTCCGTGCGGTTGATCTTGATGCACCACGCCGGGTTCACGGGGTGCTCGAAGCACCACCGTCGTCCGCCGACGGCGAAGGGCTCGGCGTTCGCGAGCGAAACGGTCTCGTGGCGCGTGGGGTGGTGCATCGGCGACGCGGAGCATATCGCCCGAGCGGCTCGCTCAGCGCGATCGTCCCCGCTTGCCGCCGCGGAGCCGCATCCGGAACGCGAGCGGGCCGTCCTTCCCCGAGACCTTGATCCGGGGCACGTCGAACGGATCGGCGTACGGGTGCTTCGCAACGCCCGGCGACGCCGTGAACGCCCCGTGGTAGCCCGCATCACGGGCCATCGCCGCGTGCCGCGGCTCGAAATGGCCGAACGGGTACGCGAACGTCGGCGCTTCGACGCCGAATCGGGCCCGGAAGTCGTCGCGCGCATCGCCGATCTCGCCGTGTGCCTCGTCGTCGGGAATCGACGGCAGGTGCGCGTGCGTCGTCGTATGCCCGCCGAGTTCCCACCGACCCGTCGCGAGCAGGGACCGAACCTGCGCGTCGGTCAGCTTGGGCTCAGCGGCCAGTTCGTCGTCCGCATGATGCGACTTCTTCTTGCTCGACCACCCGCGTGTGTTGGCGAGGTCCCCGACGAGGTACAGCGTCGCCTTCGCGTTGAACTTCGCGAGGATCGGGTCGGCGGCGAGGAGGTTGTCCGCGTACCCGTCGTCGAAGGTGACGCACACGGTGCGCTCGGGGAGCGGCCTGTCGCGGAACAGATCACTCGCGAACACGAATGTCCACCCTCTCTCGCTGAGCGCGCGCAGTTGCCGCTCGAACCGTTCGGGCGGCACGCGGAGTTTGTTGAAGCGAGCGCCGGATCGGTGCGCGGCGACCATGTGGTACATCAGCACGCGCGGGCGATCGAAGGGGATCGCGGGGCGCCACCACGCGTAGCGGTCGGAGAACCAGGCCCACGCGAGCAGTGCGGCGGCGGAGATCGCAACGAGGATGACGACCGCAATCGTGGGCACGCGGTGAGGATACTGGGTTCGGGTAGAGTGGGGGGATGTCGCTCACACACCGCCAACGGCGGGGCGCCGACCGGAAGCGAATCCCAACGGGCTTCCGCCGGGCAGTGAAGGAGTCGGAGTTCGAGGTGGCGGCCGCGCGCCGGTGCGCGACGGGAGGAACTTGATGGTCTATCTCGTGGTGCTCGACGCATCAGCCGAGACGCAACGCGTCGTCGAACACTTCGACGAGGCGAAGGCGTTGTGGGACGGCGTCGTGGCGGTGGAGTCCGAGCAGACCCAGTCTCAGGTCTACCACGCCGTGAAGCGATTGCTCAAGCGACCCGACCGCCTGCTCGTGGCCCGCTTGGAGAGTCAGCCGAAATTCAAGGGGGCCGCCGAGGGCAGTCTCACGTGGATGCGCGGTCAGTATGGCGCTCCGTGAGGGGCCCGAAGCCGCGCCGTGCGAGGGCGCGGCCAAGCGGCAGGAAAGCGGAGAGGGAGGGATTCGAACCCTCGATAGGCCGAAGCCTATACCGGTTTTCGAGACCGGCCCATTCAACCGCTCTGGCACCTCTCCGGGGGTGTTTCGTCGGCGGGGGCGGAGTGTAGATCCCTCGACCCGCGAGGGCGAGCGGGGCGGCCCGGCGGATCAGAGCCGCAGGAACAGGGCCCAGATCACCACCAGCACGGGCAGCAGGATCAGGACGCTGTAGCGGAGGTACCCGATGAAGCCGGGCATGCGGACGCCCTCGGCCTCGGCGATGGCCTTCACCATGAAGTTCGGCGCGTTGCCGATGTACGTCGCGGCGCCGAAGAAGACCGCCCCGAGCGAGATGGCCGCGAGCATCAGCGAGCCGGGCACCACGACCGTCTCCCCGCCCAGTTGGATCGCGACGGCCCCGTCGATGAACGAGTGCACCCCGCCCGGGGTCAGCGTGTAGCCCTCGGCGGGCAGCCCGGTCTGGAGGAAGTTCAGGTACGTCGGCGCGTTGTCAAGCACGGCCGAGAGCGAGCCGGTCGCGAAATAGAAGTGCGTGGGCGTGGCGAGGCCGATCGAGGGCCCGTGAATCGCGAGGTAGCCCAGCGCGGGCGCCATGGTGATGAAGATCCCCGCGAAGAGGTAGCCCACCTCCTGCACCGGATGGAAGTTGAACTGGTTCTCCTCGTGGTGCTCGGACCGTGCGCCCTTGTAGGCAACTATCGCGAACGCGAGTTGCAGGAACGGCGCCACCGGCACGCCGTGCGTGTCGACGCCCGCGTCCTTGAGCAGCGGGTCGACGAACACCGCGAGCACGACGAGCGCGAGGCAGGCCATCCCCAGCGCGCCCGAGACGAGCACGGGCGGGGAGTGCGAAGACGGGTGGTGCCTGATGCGCTCCGCGAACGCCGGGTCGCGCGCCTCGCGGGCGCGGTCGGCGCGGAGGAAGATCGTGTCCACCGCGAAGAACATCGCGACGAGCATCCCGATGCAGACCGCCCATTCCTGCCAGAGGTGCGCGAGCGTCCAGAAGAACGGCACGCCCTTGAGGAAGCCCAGATACAGCGGCGGGTCGCCGATCGGGGTGAGCGAGCCGCCGCAGTTCGACACGATGAAGATGAAGAAGATCACGTGGAGGGGCCGGAGCCGGCCCCGGTTGATGCGGATGAACGGACGGATCAGCAGGATCGATGCGCCCGCGGTGCCGATGAAGTTGGCGAGCACGGCGCCGCTGAACAGCAGCGCCGCGTTCACTATCGGCGCGCCCCGCGGGTTGACGCGGAGCACGACGCCGCCCGTCGCGACGAACAGCGACCCCACGAGCGCGATGAACTGGAAGTACTCCAGCCCCGAGTGGACCATCTGGTGGCGCCCGTACTCCCCGTACGCGCACAGGTAGTAGCCGAGCACGAAGGCGCCCAGCGCGAACGCGACGGCGGGGTAGTGCCTGTTCCAGAACCTCGTCGCGAGGAACGGGAGCAGCGCGATCGACAGCAGCAGCGTCGCAAAGGGCGCAAGCAGCCACAGCGGGATTTCGGGCGCGAGGTGCGGCGCGTCGGCGTGATCGTCGGTGTCGGGGCTGGAGATCAGCGGGCCGGGGGTCGGGTCGGTGTCGACATGTCTCGCCTTGGCGGGATCAGCGCCGAGCACCCCGGGGTGCGGGTCGATGTGCTCGACGTGCACGTTCGTGGGGGGGTGCATGCGAACGGGCGTCACGAACCCGAGACCCGCGCCGAGCAGCGACGCGATGACCACCACGATCGCCCAGAGTTTGGGGCCGTTGAAGCCGCGTTGGTCGTCGTGGCTCATGCGGAGAAGGAGCGTCCTGCGCGTTCGAGGTTCGGCGCCAACAGGTTACCCGGCGTCGTCGTCGGACGTTGCGGAATCCGGCTCCAACCCCTTCCCTCCGTCGAGTTCGCCCGCGCGGGTGAGCCCCCAGCGGAACAGGATCGGGCCGGCGATCTCCTGCACCGCGATCATGGCGAGGATGAGGTTGTAGAGAATCGTCGCGAACTCGGCCTCGCCGAAGGTACGCTGGATGATCGCCGCCAGCGCGAGCGCCACGCCCGCCTGCGACACGAACCCGGTCCACCCGTACTTGCCGACGACCGCGGGGGACGCGCCCGCCTTGGCGCCGAGCCACGTGCCCAACCACGTCGCGAAGACGCGGACGCCGACGATGAGCAGCGCGACGGGCAGGATCGGTCCGATGGCGTTCAGGTCGAGCTTCGAGCCCGCGAACGCGAAGAACGCCGCGTACACCGGCATCGAGAGTTCCTCGACGGTCTCGAAGAGCGACTCGCTCTCGTGCGGCCAGACGTTCTGCATCATCATGCCCGCGACGAGGGCGACGATCAGGGGCTCGAGCGCCAGTTGCTCGGAAAGCAGCGCGAGCCCGAGCGACGCCAGCACCACGAAGATGCCCATGTTCGTCTTCACGCGGTGGACGTAGAACGACATCAGCAGCCCGGCGATCAGCCCCGCGAGGACCGACCCGCCCAGGTGGTGGAGCAGGGTGAGGAGGACCCCGGTCTTGTGCTCCCCGTCGCCGTGCCCGCCGAGGTACTCCGCGAAGTGCCGCGCGCCGACGGTCATCACGATCGTGAACAGCACGATCAGGACGAGATCCTTCGCCACGACGCAGGCGAGCGTCGTCTGCGAGAGGGGGCCCTTTGCGCGCGTTTCGGTGAGGATCGCGATGACGACCGAGGGCGAACTTGCCACCGCGATGACCGCGACGATGGCCGCGATCATCCACTTGTCGCTCGCGTCGGTGAACCCGGTGATCGCGAACGGGCCGGTCGCGAGGAAGGCGGCGAGCGCGACGGCGACGAGCACCACCAGCGACTGGATCAGCGTCACCGACGCGATCGTTCGCGCCCCCTTGCGAAGGAAGTCCAGGTGGATCTCGCCGCCCGCGGTGAGCGCGATGACGACGATCGCGAGGTCGTTGACCAGGCGCAGATAGGGCGCCTGCTCGTTGCCGATGATCGCGAGAGCGTCCGGCCCGATCAGCACCCCCAGCGCGATGTACCCCGTGATGCGCGGCAGGTTCACCGCGGCGAACAGCCGGCCCGCGAGCCAGCCCCCCAGCAGCAGCACGCCCAGCGAGGTGCCGGTCTTGATGAGGTCGGCGCGCTCGGAGAACGCCGCGCCGAACGGCGCGAAGCGCGCGAGCAGGGCGGCGGCCAGCACCACCACCAGCAGCACCGCGGAACGGACGGCGGGCTTCATCGGGCCGCCTCCTTCGGGTCGAGTCTTCTTCGGGCGGCGAGGGCCGCCAGCAGGTCGCACGAGAACCCGACGATCACGACCACCGTGAGCAGGGTGCGCACGTCGGGGTCGGGCGTCAGGATGCACAGCGACACCGCCAGCGCGAGCGCGACGGGGCTCTGGCGGATGGTCGCGGCGCGTGCCACGGCGCGGGTCGTGTCATCGGGCGTCGGCGCCGATCGGTCAAGCACCGCGAAACACAGCGGCTTGAGGACGAGCCGCGCGAGGATCAGCCCGCCCGCGACGTACAGCGCCTCGATCGGCAGCCGCGGCGTGAGCAGGATGCCCGCGAGCAGCGCGAACATCACCGCCACAATGTGCTCGGCCTGCAGAATGAAGCGGCCGAAGAGCGCCGTGTCGGTCGCGGCGTCGGACGGGCCGGCCGTGCGCAGGTTGGCGAAGGTCGCGCCCGTCAGCATCGCGGGGAACAGCGGCGAGACGCCGAGGTCCGCGGAAATGCCCGCGGCCAGTCCGACGATGCCCAGGAACACCACCAGCATCTCCTCGCGGCGTTTGCCCGCGAGCCGCAGGCCCTCTTTCGCGACGATCGCGAGCACGACGCCGATAGCGCCCGCGGCGAGGACGCCCGCGAGGCGCAGCCCGACGCCCACGGGCTCGATGTCGGCGGGCGACGTGAGCCGCAGCGGGATGAGCGCGGTGGCCACGCCGAAGAACGTGATGGCGATCAGCGCGCTCAGGCCGCCCGACGCGCGGAGCAGCACGGCGCGCTCGGCGCCGCGCGGCATCGACTCGATCCCGAGCGAGCGCGTCTCCATCGACCAGCCCAGCAGCACGGGCGCGAGCAGCGAGACGAGCAGGACCGCGGTCGAGAGCGTCGTGCGGTCGGCCGGGAGCGCGGTGAACGCGAAGAGCGCCGCGACCGCGCCGCCCACGGCAAGCACGGACGCGATCATGTCGAGCAGGGAGAGTCGCCAGACGACGCGCGGCAGGTTGGTGAGCACGTCGCGCCGCGCCTGCAGGCCCACCATCACGCCGATCCATCCGAGCCCGACGGACAGCAGGGGGGTGGCCCGGTCGACGGCGAGGTCGCTCACGGCGCCGCTGACCGCAGGGCCGAGCAGCGCGCCAATCGCGACCGCGACCCAACCGCCCGCGATGGCGGCGGCGCCCAGACGCGAGCGCCGGAAGCGGTACGCGCGATGGCTCGTGGCGAGCAGCGCGAGGACGACAACGGCCGCGATGGAGAGATAGATCGCCATGCGGGGGTGTTCAGCGCTTCAGGCCGGCGACGCGGTCGATCGGGACGGTGAAGGCGATGGGTCGGGCGGCGCCTGAGAACTCACGCTCGAGGTAGTCGAAGAACTGCTGTGCCTTGTCCTTCGGGCTGACGGAAAAGATCAGCCGGCTGCCGGTCTGGTCGGGGATGAGCGACGCGAGCCCGGCGAAGATCGGCATCTCCTGGCGGAGGATGGCGCCGAGCCCCTTGGACTCGATGACCGTCGCGCCCGGGATGCCCAGATCGAGCACCACGGTGATGACGTCGTCGAGTTGGGCTGGGCTCGACGCGATCACGATCAGCAGCACGCGATCGGCCGCCGGCGGGGACTGCTCCGCGGTCTTCGGATCGGTGGCGGCGGGCTCAGGCATGGGCGCGGTCCTCGTCGAGCAGGGCTTCGGCGAGCGCGGCGGGAGATTCGGCGGCCCGGAGTTTCTCGCGGACCGAATCGACGCGCATCAGCCGCGCGATGCGGGCCAGGATGCGCAGGTGAACCCAGGGGGTGTCGTCGGGCCCGAACATCCCGAACACCAGGGTCGCGGGCGGGTGGTTGGCCGACCCGAACTTCACGCCCGGCCGCAGCGCGATGGGGATGACAATCGTCCGGTCGATCCCCTTCAGCAGGGCGTGGGGCAGCCCGACGCCCTCCGGCGTGGAGGTGGGCATCTGCTCCTCGCGGGCCTTGAGGGCGGCCAGCACGTCGTCTTCCCCGACGCCCAGCCCCTCGGCCGCCGCCTTGGACAGCGCTTCGAGCACGGCGTCCTTCCCGGCGGGTTTCTCGAGGATGAGCGTCAGGTTCGGGTCAAGGTAGGGTTCCAGCCGCATGCCCGAAGGGTACCCGTCGCCGCGCGAGGCCGCTTGCGCCGCCATGGGTTTGTCAGCAGAGCGCGGTATCCTGAAAGCGGGCCGGACGCGTTCCCAACCATCGGGGACGCTCAACGGCGGAGGAAGCCATGCCCGTTCTGCTCGCGAATATCGACGGCGAAACGATCAAGTGGCTTGCGATCGGCGGGATTGCCATCGTCGCGATCGCCGGCGGCTACATCACCAAGATCGTGACGACGCACTCGCGCGAGAAATCCCGCCGCGAGATCGCGGCCTACATCGCCGAAGGGTCGATGACTCCCGAACAGGGCGAACGCCTGATGCGCGCGGCCAACCCCGACGACGAATGACCGAGCCCTGCCCGGCTCCGAAGGAGACGACGCGATGGACGAGATTCTGGAAAGCATCGCCGAACAGCCGGGGCTGATGGTCGGTCTTGTCGCGGTGACCGGATGCATACTCGTGGGGTTCCCCGCGGTGGTGATGGGCATCTACGCGACGATCTCCGGCACGAAGGAGCGCGAACGCTCCCGCCGGGAACTCGCGGCGTATGTCGCCGAGGGCAGCATGACTCCCGACGACGCGGAGCGGTTGCTGAGCACCGCCCAGCCCTCCGACATCAAGTGCCACCGCCGGAAATGACACCGGGGATCGCAAGGGGATCGCCATGGACACGTTCTTTGAATCACTCGCCGCCGACCCGGAAGGCCCGGTCAAGGCGATCGCCGTGCTCGGCATGAGCGTCATCGGCCTCGCCGCGGTCGTGCTCGGTATCTTCGTCAGGATGCGCAACACCCGCGAGCGCGAGCGTTCGCGCCGTGAGATCGCGGCGTACGTCGCCGAAGGAAGCATCAGCCCGGACGACGCGGAGCGCCTGCTCAACGCGGCGCAACCCGTTAACTTGCGCGTGCAGCGCTGAACGCCGCGCGCACGGCGGCCGAACGAACCAGAGAGAACCGACCATGAACGCATTGACGCTCGCCACCGACGTTTCCGACCTGGTCCCGATCGTTGTCCCGCTGGCGGGCCTGCTGTTCGTCGGGTTCTGCGTCGCGGTCTCCGCGCTCCGCTCGGTCGCCGTGAACCGCGCCCGCGAGCAGACGAAGCGTGAGGTCGCCGCGTACATGGCCGAGGGCTCGATCACGTCCGAGGACGCGGAGCGGCTCCTCAAGAAGGACAAGGCCGACCGCTGCTGGTGAGCCGCACCGGTTCGCCTTTTTACAGCAGCAGATCGATCAGCGACCCGCGGTTGTCGACCGTCTCGACGAGCCGCCGGAATTCCGCGCGGGCGGAGCGTTCCACGATGTCGACGTGCGCGTGGTCGCAATCATGCCCGCACGCCGGCGCCTCGCTGGGTGCGGGCTTCGCGACCTGGGCGGACTGCCCGACGATCTCTCCCTCCGCGGCCCGGCCGGCCTCGCGGATCGCCGCCTGCCTGGCGCGCACCAGATCGGCGTACGTGAACCGCTCGATCTCGCGCTCCCGGGCCTGATCCGCCACAAACTCGGCGTAATCAGGGTTCACCGGCGCGGGCGTGTGCGTCGGCGCGGCGGCGCCCTTCGCGGGGCACACCGGCCACGCAAGGGGATACGCCGATCTGGAGACGCCGTCGATACGCACGCTGAACACGTGGCACGGCCCGGGCCACGCGCTGCGGCCCGCGGCGCCTCCGAGAATCTCGCGCGTGCGGCGTCTCGGAGCGGGTTTCCGCCCTGGTGCGCACGCAGCGTGCCGGTCCGGTTGTGAGGGATGTTGCGTTCCCGCGACACGCCGCGCCCCGACGCGCAACAATCCGGGCCATGCTCCGCACCGATGCGCTCGAGTACGACCTGCCCGACGACCTCGTCGCCACCCGGCCGTGCGAGCCGCGCGACGCCGCCCGCCTCCTCGTCGTGAGCCGGGATCGCCCGGAGCGCCACGAAACGGGCAGGGTCCGGGATCTCCCCCGGTTCCTGCGAGAAGGGGACCTGCTGGTCTTCAACGATTCACGCGTACTCCCGGCCCGCCTCGCGGGCGTTCGACGCAACAGCGGGGGACGCATCAGCGGGCTCTTCCTCCGCGAACGCGAGGACGGCCGCTGGGAGGTCATGCTCAAGAGCAACGGCCGCCTGCGCTCCGGCGACGCGATCGACCTCGTCGACGCCCACGACGCGCCGACTGGCCGCTCGCTCACCCTCGTCGATCGCGCGGAGGAAGGCTGGGTGGTCGACCCCGCCGACGAGCACGGCGCGCGCGTCACCGCGACCGAATGCCTCGCGCGCGTCGGCGCGACCCCTCTCCCGCCGTACATCCTCGGCGCCCGCCAGCGCCGATCCGAGCGCGTGGACGACGAAGCCGACCGCGCGTGGTATCAGACGGTCTACGCGCAGTCCGCGGAACGGGCCGCCAGCGTCGCCGCGCCGACCGCCGGGCTGCACTTCACCCCCGCGCTGCTCGATACGCTGGCCTCCAAGGGGGTGTCGTCAGCGCGTGTCACGCTGCACGTCGGCGCCGGGACGTTCAAACCCGTCGAAACCGAGACCGTCGAGACCCATCCGATCCACGCGGAGTGGGCGGAAGTCCCCGCGGACACCCTCCGTGCCGCCGCCCGGACCCGCGCCGCCGGGGGACGAGTCGTCTGCATCGGAACGACCTCCGCCCGCGCGCTCGAATCGGCGCCCGTCGACACACCCGACGGGCAGGGTTGGCTCGGCGAAACGCGACTCCTCATCACGCCCGGCTACCGATGGCGCCGCCTCGACGGGCTGATGACGAACTTCCACCTGCCGAGATCGACCCTCCTCGCGATGGTGGCCGCGCTCTTCCCGCAGGGCGTATCGGACCTCCTCCCGCTCTACCGCCACGCCGTTCGGGAGCGGTTCAGGTTCTATTCCTACGGCGACGCGATGCTGATTCTCCCGGGCGTCGCGGAGGCGCCGTGACCCGCGCCGTCAAGCACGCCGCGCGACAATCCGCGCAACCCTACGCGGTTGCGCCGCGTGCTCCCGCCGAGCCGGATGCGTGAACCGGGCAACCGGGCCATCCGTGATTTCGCCGGGCGCACACCGCGTGTCTTTCCGATAGAACCCCTGAAGGAGCCGCATGTCCCGAGCGACGACGCAACCCGACCCCGAGCAGCGCGAAGCGCGCCGCTGGCCGCTCCGCGACCTCGCCGACGGATTCGCGCGCTTCGACGCGCCGTCGATCGGCGACGCGGTCATCACCCGCGTCACCGACGACAGCCGCAAGGTCATCCCCGGCGCGCTGTTCATCGCCAAGCAGGGGCCCACGCGAGACGGCGCGGCGTACATCGCCGACGCGCTGCGCGCCGGCGCCGCCGCGGTGCTCGCGCAGCCGGGCGTGACAATCCCCGAAGGCGTCGTGACGCTCCGCGCCGCCGACCCCGCGCTCGCGTTGGCCCACCTCGCCCATCGGTTCCACGGCTCGCCGTCCGAAGCCCTCCGCGTCATCGGCGTCACGGGAACGAACGGGAAGACCACGGTCAGCACCCTGGCGCGCGGTCTTGTCGAGGCCGCCGGTTCGCGCTGCGGCCTCATCAGCACCTGCGAGATCGACACCGGCGCGGGCCCGACCAAAGCGCTCCAGACCACGCCCGGCGCCGCCGAACTCGCCGAGCGTCTCGCCGACATGGTGCGCCACGGGTGCGCCGCGGCCGCGATCGAGACCAGCAGCCACGCGCTGCAGCAGAAACGCGTGGCCGCCCTTCGCTACCGCGCCGCCGTGTTCACCAACCTCACGGGCGATCACCTCGACTACCACCGGAGCATGGAGGACTACGCCGCCGCCAAGGCGATGCTCTTCGAGTCGCTCGGCGACGACGCGCACGCGATCGTGAACGCCGACGACCCGTGGGCCGAGCGCATGGTCCGTGACTGCCGCGCACGCGTCATCCGCTGCTCCGCCGCCGACGGCGACGCCGTCGTGACCCACCTCGGCCACACCGAGCGCGGCGCGCTGCTGCGTTTGCGCGGCCCGTTCGGCGCCTTCGAGGTCGACCTGCCGCTCGTCGGCGAGCACAACGCGATGAACGCGCTCCAGGCCGCCTGCGCCGCGTGGGCGATCGGCGCCGACGCCGACTCGATCCGCCGCGGCCTGTCCGCCGCGCACGCGCCCGCGGGCCGCCTCGAACCCGTTTCCCGCACCCCCGGAGTCCGCGAGCCGTTCCTCGTGCTCGTCGACTACGCCCACACCGACGACGCGCTCGAGCGTTCGCTCCAAGCCGTCCGCCCGCTCGTGCGCGACGGCGGCGCGCTGCGCGTCGTGTTCGGCTGCGGCGGCGACCGCGATACAACCAAACGCCCGCGCATGGGCAGGGTCGCGTCGACGCTCGCCGACGAGGTCATTATCACGAGCGACAACCCGCGCACCGAGGACCCCGACTCGATCGTCGAGCAGGTCCGCGCCGGCGCTTCCGGCAATGCGTCGATCGAGACGGTGGTGCAGCGCGACGCCGCGATCCGCCGCGCCGTCGAGGTCGCGCGCCGGGGCGACGTCATCCTCATCGCCGGCAAGGGCCACGAGGACTACCAGATCCTCCCCGACGGCAAGGGCGGCATGGTCACGCGCCGCTTCGACGATCGCGAAGTCGCGCGGGACGCGTTGTTCGAACGCTTCGGCGAGACGCCGGCCGTCGAGCCCAAACACATCGAAGGTGCGCGCGCGGAAGGAGGCGTGTCGTGAGCGTCTGGTCCATCGACTGGCTTGTTTCGTCCAGCGGCGGGCGCCTCGTCCGCGCCCCGGGCGGGCGTGACGTGCGATCCCCGTCCGTCGCGGGCGTGAGCATCGACTCCCGATCCATCGAACGCGGCGAGGCCTTCATCGCCCTCCGCGGCGAGCGGTTCGACGGGCACGCCTTCATCGGCGAGGCCGTCGCGCGCGGCGCCTCGTGCGTCTTCGTGGAGCGAGACTCCGCCGCCCAGGGCGTACCCGACGATGTCGCCGTCATCAGGGTGCACGACTGCCGCGAAGCCCTGACGCACCTCGCGATCGCGCACCGCTCGCTCATCGAAGGCACGCGCGTGGTGTGCGTCACCGGCTCGAACGGCAAGACCACTACAGTGCGGTTCATCGACGCCGCGCTCCGCACGGCTCTGCGCGGATCGGCGAGCGCCAAGTCGTTCAACAACGACATCGGTGTTCCGCTCACGATCCTC
>JBQLZI010000015.1:0-20207 GCA_052168195.1 Phycisphaerales bacterium | reverse complement strand
CGTGGGGCTGGTGCTCGCGACGCGGCTGCGCGAGAGCAAGCGCCACAGCGCGTGATCAGTGCAGCGCATGGAGGTGGCGCTTCGCGCGCTCCTCGTTGATCCTCACGAACGCGGTCGGTTCTTCCTTGAGCATCCTGATGAGTTGGCTGGGCGTCACGTCGAGCCGGATGGCGGCGTCGCGCGGCTCCCAGTTGCTCGCGGCCAGCACGTCCATCGCCTCGGCGAGCATCGACGGGAAGTCGCGGTGCTCAGGGTTGAGCGAGATCTTGCCCTTGTGGACGCGGCTCTTCCAGAGGTCCGAGCGCACGTCGCCAAGCGACGGGGCGGTACGGACCTCGACGGCGAGTTTGATGCGGAGCCGAAAGAGCGCGACGTGCTTGTTCTCGATCTGGCTGCGCCGCTCGCCCGCTTTGGCGTGGATGCCGGTGGGCGTGTGGGTGAGGACGACGGTGGTCTCGACCTTGTTGCGGTGCTGGCCCCCGGGGCCGCCGGACTTCTGACGCCCGAACTCGCACCTGGCGAGCAGCGCGTCGTCGTCGAGCGTCGCGGGGTGCGGGCCCGCGGCGACCTCCAGCGACTCGCGCGGCCCGAAGACCTTCTCGACCCAGTCGTTCTCGCGGCTCATGCGTGCAGCGTCATCATCGGCTCGATTCAGGCGGAGGTTGTGGGGGTCGCGGCGAGGGAAAGGTCGTCGAGATCTCCAGCGAGCAGGCGGTGGTGGGCCAGCCCGGCGATCATCGCGGCGTTGTCGACGCAGTAGGCCATCTCGGGGAGATGGACGGGCAGGCCGTGCTCGGCGCCGAGGGCGAGGATGTCGCGGCGGATGCGGGAGTTCGCGGAGACGCCGCCCCCGACGATGATCGACGACAGCGCGGGGGTCTGCTCGAGGGCGCGCTCCACCTTGAGCGTGACGGCGCGCGCGGCGGCGCGCTGGAAACTCGCGGCGACGTCGGCTTTCTGTGCCTCGGAAAGGTCGGCGTGGGTGCGCTCGAAGACGGTCTTGCCGGCGCTGTCTTTGGAGGGGTTCCCGCGGACGGTGTAGAGCACCGCGGTCTTGAGGCCGCTGAAGGAGAAGTCGAGGGAGCCGGGCGCGATGCGGCTGACGGGGAAGTCGTGGGCGCGTTCGTCGCCGCGCTGCGCGAGGCGGTCGATCTCCGGTCCGCCGGGGTGGGGGAGTCCGAGCATGGCGGCGCACTTGTCGAACGCTTCACCCACGGCGTCGTCGATCGTCGAGCCCAGGCGCGTGAACGACGTAGGGGAGTCGACGCGGTACAGCGTGGTGTGCCCGCCCGAGATGACCAGGCCGAGCGCGGGGTACACGATGGCGGGGGGCGCCGCCTGCCGCGGCCCGTGAAGGCTCGGCGCGTAGAGGTGCGGCGCGCAGAGGTGCGCGTGGACGTGATCGACGCCGAGGAGCGGCTTGCCGATCGACCACGCGAGCGCTTTCGCGGCGGCGACGCCGACGACGAGCGAGCCGATCAGCCCGGGCCGGTTGCCGACGGCGACGGCGTCGAGGTCGTCGAACGAGCATGACGCGTCGCGCAGCGCGGTGCGCACGACGGGGGCGATGCGTTCGAGGTGGGCGCGGCTCGCGATCTCGGGCACGACGCCGCCGTACTCGGCGTGGAGGTCATGCTGGGTGGCGATGACGTTGGAACGAACGATCGCGCCGTCGTCGACGACGCTCGCGGCGGTCTCGTCGCAACTGGTCTCGATGCCGAGGATGCGGGTCACGGCGCGGGGCGCATCAGTTGGGTTTGTCGCTCTGCTCGGCGGGCGCGACGGGCGCGTCGAAGAGCCAGCGGTTGAGGTCCGGGCCGGTGATCTTCAGCGTGGCGATCTTCTTGCCCGACTTGTCGAAGACCTCGACGCTGCCGCCTTCGAGTTCGGCGTCGCCCGGGAGGGGGCCCTTCTCGGCGAGGGCCTCGTCGGCTTCCTCGCCAGCGCCCTCTTCGAGCGTCGCGAGTTGGTCCTCGACGCGCGCCAGTTCACGGAGCAGACGCTCGCGGTATTCCGCGGTGCGCTCGAGTTCGGCGGCGGCGAGCGTCTCGGGCTGGCCCTGTTCGCCCGGCTCGACCCATTCGCCCGTGCGTACCTTGGCGCTCAGCGCACGCACGGCGGCGGCGAGTTGCTTGTCTTTCAAGTGCTCGAGGATCCAGTCGGGGTCGGCCCACATCTCGGCGTCGCTGGCGCCGGCGCGGATGATCTCGCTCTCGCGGCGGAGGCGGGTCATCTCGCGCCATTCGTCGTCGCTCATGGGGACGTAGAAGCCCTTCGAGGGATCGACGCCCCAGGTCGTCGCGCCTTCCTTGCGGTGGAGCGAACGCCCGCTGGGCAGGTAGTAGTACTTCTCGGTGAGTTTGAGTTGGCCCGCGCCGCTGGGCAGCGGGATGACCTCCTGCACGCTGCCCTTGCCGAAGGAGCGCTCGCCGAGGATCTTGGCGCGGCCGTTGTCCGCGAGCGCGCCGGCGACGATCTCGCTGGCGGACGCGCTGGTGCGGTTGACGAGCACGATCATGGGGAAGTCGGGGAGCGTTCCCGGCTCGCGGGCGGTTGCGCGCTGCTCGGGGAAATTGCGTCCTTTGGTCGAGACGATGGTGCCGTCCTCAAGGAAGAGGTCGGCGATCTGGATCGCGGCGCCGAGCAGGCCGCCGGGGTTGAAGCGCAGGTCGAGCACGAGGCCCTGCATGCCCTGCTCGCTGAGCGAGCGGAGGGTGTCGGTGACGTCGCGGGCTGCGGCGACGGTGAACTGCGTGAGCCGCACGTACGCGATCTTCTCGTCGGGGTTGATCCAGTATTCCCAGCCGTCGCCGGTGTAGTGAACGCCCTTCACGACGGGCGTTTCGATCTTCTGGCGGACGATGGTGATCTCTTCGGTCTGGCCGGCGCGCTCCACGGTGATGGTGACGGGCGTTCCGGGCTCGCCCGTGAGGCGCGCGATGCACTCGTTGAGGGAGAGGTCGCAGGTGGAGACGCCGTCGATCTCGGTGACGCGGTCTTCGGCCATCACGCCGGCCTTGAAGGCGGGGGAGTCTTCGAGGGGGCTGGCGATGATGAGCCAGCAGTTGTCCATGCGGACCTCGGCGCCGATGCCGACGTACGAGCCGCGCGTCTGCTTGTCGAACTCGGCGATGTCGCGCGCCGGGATGAACTCGCTGTAGCGGTCGCCTAGCGCTTCGATCATCGCGTCGATCGCGGAGCGCTGGATCTCCTCGAAGTCGGGCTCTTCGACGAAGCGCTGATCGATGAGGGCCTGCACGTCGACGATGGGATCGAAGAACTTGTAGCGGTCGGCGGCCTGGGTGGGCGTTTCGGCGGCGTCGGCGGCGCCGGACAGCGCCACGATGGCCGTCGCGGCCGAGATGCCGATGAACCCTCCGAGTGCTCCGGCGACGATGTGCTTGACGCTCATGCGATGAGATCTCCTCGCGGCGGGCCGGCGCGGCCCCGCGTTGTCATCCTACGGACGCGTGGGGGTGTCGGATCGTTCGCGCGGAATCCGGCTCTCGGACTCGCTCAGGGCAGGATCTCGACGGTGGAGTCCTTCTCGACGAGCAGGCCGTAGAGCAGTTCGATGTCCGGGGCGGCGAGGCGGACGCAGCCCATGGACTTGTTCTGCCCGATGGACTGCGGGTCGATGGTGCCGTGCAGCCCGTACTGGGTGTACTCGGCGGACGCCTCGTTGGCGGGGTCGAGGCCGATCCAGTGCTCACCGATAGGGTTCTCGGGGTTGTCGGCGCCGAAGTACTCGCCGGTGCGCGGGTTGGTCCACACGGGGTTGATGAGTTTGCTGTTCGAACGCACGACGAACGACCCGGCGGGCGTGCTGCCGAACTCGCCCAGCCCGACCGGGAACGAGCGGATGTAGAGCCGATTGCCGGCCGAGTCCGTCGCGTTCGCGTAGAGGTCGAGGCGGAAACGGGACTTGTACACGACGGCGTGGAAGGGGCCCTTCACGAGTTTGATCGACTGCCCGACGCGGATGCGGCGCGGGTCGCTGATGCCGTTGACCTGGGAGATGAGCCGCCAGTCGGTTCGGGTGTTTTCGCTGGCGGCGATCTTCGCGAGCGAATCGCCCGGGCCGATCGTGTACGACGACGCCACGGGATCGCCCGGCGCCACGGCGCGGGAGAAGACCAGGGTGTCGTTGATGGACGTGAGCCGTGCGCGGATCGTGTCGCGTTCGGCTTCCGTCGTGGAACGCGCGAAGAGCGCACGGTTGAGGATGTCGCGGGCCTCGAGGGGCTTGCTCTGCGCGACGAGCGCATCGGCGCGGCCGACAAGATCGCTGACGCCCGCGGACGTCGTCGCGGGCAGGGCGGCGGAAGTCGACGACTGCTGCGGACGCCCCGTCTGCTGCGCGGTGGTGGAGGGAGGCGGATCGTTCTTGACGACCGGGACGCCCATCTCGATGACGGCGGCGCCTTCGGGCTCGGCGGGCTTCTGCGCGGTCTGGGACGGCGCCGCGGTGTCCTGCGTGGAGCGCAGCACCGGCTCGGGGTCGGGCAGGGCCGCGGAACGCTGCGTCTCCGGCGCGCGCACGGGGGTGGTCGGTGTCTCCGCGCGTTGCTCGGCGGCGCTCGCCGTCGACGGCCCGAGCGGGCTGGTCGCGGCGGAGGCGCCGGCGCGGGGACTGTCGACCGCGGGATTGGTCTCGTCCCCGCCGCCCATGAGCATGTACCACCCGCCCGCGATGAGCAGGAGGACGACCACCGCGGCGATCGCGATGTTGCGTCGCTGGACGCGTCGGCGTCGACGGGACACGTTGGACATCATGTACGAGCGATTGCTCGTCATCCGCGAGGTCTGGGAAGCGAGGGCCATAGGAACGCGATCCTCCATGAGTCGCGGCAGGCGGTCGGGCACGGGTTGGGCGTGGGACGCCGGAGTCGGCGGTCAGTTCGCCCGCATTCGGCGACGCGGGGACCGCTCGAGGAGTCGTCGATCCGTGGCTACCGCGTCGAGTCTGATGTCATTGTCATCGGTCGGGACGCGATCGACCACTTGGAAATCGAAACAGACTCCGCAGGTGAACCAGTTGTGGGAGCGCAGGCGGTCGTTGGCGGCGCCGGGCTCCAGGAAGCGGTCGTAGAACCCGCCTCCGCGGCCGAGGCGCCCGCCCTGGGCGTCGAACGCGAGGCCCGGGACCAGGACCAGCCCGATCTGCTCGAGAGGGATCGGGCGGCCCTCGGAGGGCTCGCGAACGCCGTGCCGGGTCTCGCGCAGGTTGGCGTCGATGTCCCGGATCTCGATGGCGGTCATGCGTTTGCGCTCCCAGTTCACCCGGGGAACGCAGACCGTCCGGCCCGTCTGGAAGCACCGCAGGGCGACGGAGCAGATGTCGACCTCGCCCGGCAGGGGGAGGAACATCATGACGGTGTCAGCGGTGAGGAAAGCGTCAAGCGCCATGACCCGGCGGCAGACCTGAGCGGACAACTCGCCCCGGTCTTCCGGGGAGAGTTCGGCCAGCGCGCGGCGCTGCGCGTCGCGGAGGTCGGCTTTGGACTGGCTGAGCGCGTCGCTCATGATCGTCCTTCCGTCGACGGCAGAGGTCGTTCCCACCGCCGACAGGTATCGGACCGAGGGATAGTCGGTCCTAACTTTTCCACGCTTTCCGATACGCTTCCTGTTCGGAAACGGTTCCGGCCGGTGGAGGATGCCGCCGAACCGGGCGGGATCAACAAGCACTTCGAGGAAAGACTTCGGCCCGATGCCCGCCCTGTTTCACATCGTGCTCCACGAGCCGGAAATTCCGAACAACACCGGCAACATAGGCAGGACCTGCGTCGCCACCGGCTGTGCGCTGCACCTCGTCAGGCCGCTGGGCTTCGACACCGGGGAGCACGCCCTGCGCCGGGCCGGGCTCGATTACTGGAAGCGCCTCGCGCCGACGGAGCACGACGACTGGAGCGCGTGGGTCCGATATCGCGAGGGCCTGCGCGCGGACGAACGCGCCGGGCGCGCGCCGGCCGTGTGGATGTTCACGACGAAGACGGCGCGGCCGGTGTGGGACGCGGACCTGCGTCCGGGCGACGCGCTGGTGTTCGGCAAGGAAACCGCGGGGCTGCCCGACTCGATCCTCCGCGACGCGGGCGAGCGCGCGCTCTGCCTGCCGATGCTGGAGGGCGAGCGCTCGCTGAACGTGGCGACGGCCGTGTGCGCCGCGGTGGTCGAGGGCGTCCGGCAGTGCGCGGCGCGCGGGGACATCGCGATCGACGCGCACGGGCGCTACCGCGCGTGAATCGGACGAATCAGTTGCCTTCGAGGTAGCCCGGACGCGGGAGGTCGGCCTCGCCGAGCAGGCGGAACCCCTTCTTCCGCAGGATCTGCCCCGCGAGGACGTTGTCGTCCACGCAGATCGCGATCGTCGGCTTGCCGTTGGTGCGCAGCAGCACGGGATAGCAGAACGAGATGTTCAGTTCCGCGGCGAGCAGGCACAGGCACAGGCCGGGCAGCGAGTGACCCGGGCCGAACTCGACGACGAGGATGTCGAGTTCGGAGAACGCCAGCCGCCGCGACCGCAGGATCTCTTTCGCGGTGCGCGAACAGTTGGGGATGATGCGCACCACGGCGTGGTCGGACGCCTCGTGCACGCTCATCGCGCAGATCTGGCAGTTCGTCGCCTGGTCGAACGCTTCCACCAGTTCGTGCAGTTTCCCGACCTTGTTGTCGAGGAAGACGCTGAACTGACGCACGCTCGGCGGCGAGTACCCGCGGGCGGTTTCGACTGGGGTGGAGGCTTGGCTCATGCGATCGGGCGCTTCACGCCGTGCGGCCGAACGGTCTCGCCGGCGGAAAGCGCGATTCGCCGAGAAGCGGCGATCCGTGCCGGCAGGGGACAACGCCCTCCAGTGTACGGGCAGACCGGCGTTCCTCAACCGTTTTTCGGACCGATCCGTCCCGGGCTTTTCGAGGAATGCACGCTCAGCCGACCGGCCGCACCACGTCCACCTGGCCCGGATCGGGGCACAGGCCCGCCTCGTGGCCCATCCCGAGGAACCGCCGCAGCGCCTCGGCGCCCGCCTCGCCCATGTCGAGGGTCAGCCGGTTCACATACATGTTCACGAACCGGTCGGTCCGCTCCTTCGAGATGCCCCGCCCGTATTCCATCGCCACCGCAAGCCCCTGCTCGCGCTGCTCGAGCGCGTGGGCGACGCAGCCGCGCAGCACGCCTGCGAGCACGCCCATCGCGTGGTCCCCGTGGGTCGGCGCGAGCCGCTCCCGCAGGTCCCGCCGCGCGACGTTCAGGCCCAGCGGCAGGGGCAGCCCGGTCTTCTCCTTCCACAGCGCGCCGAGATCCGCGATCTCCACGAGCCCCTCGTCACCGAACGTCAGTTGCCCCTCGTGGATGACCAGTCCGGCGTCGGCGTGGCCCGCAACGACTTCGCTGATGATCTTCTCGAACGGGACTTCGCGAACGGCGAGTTCCGGGCCGATCAGCAGCCGCAGCGCGAGGTACGCGCTCGTGCGCACGCCCGGGATCGCGATCGTCGCCTTCCCCGATCGCAGCGCGCCCAGGGGGAGCGCGGCGCCGGCGACCAGTTTCGGCCCGTAGCCCTCGCCCATGCTCGCGCCCGCCGAGGTGATCGCGTAGCGACCCTTCGCGTGCGCATAGGCGTGAGCGCTCATCGCCGTCAGGTCGAGGTCGCCCCGCTCGATGGCGCGCCGGTTCAGCGATTCGATGTCGTCGGCGACCGTGGTGAAGCGAAGCCCGCGCGTGTCGATCTCCGGCGCGCGTCCCTTTGTCGCGTCGCCCAGCGGCCACCACATGAAGGCGTCGTCGGGATCGGGGGAATGCGCGAGCGTGAGGATCGGGGCGTCGGCCATATCGCCGGACAGTAGGTCGCCCGCCGCCCGCTCAGGACTTCGAGGAGGGCTCGGCCCGCGCCGGTTCCTCCGGCCGCGCCTCCGCCGGTCGGTTGCGCCAGCGAAACTCGGGCTTCAGGCCGAACACCTTGACCCACAGGTCCGCCTTGCGCTCCGCGCCCCAGACGTCGACCGAGGGGTCGCTGTCCGCAGCCAGGTCGAAGATCGCGTTCCCGCCGTCGACGCGAAGCGTGATCGATTTCACCAGGCGCATGTGCGTCCGGTCGAGCCCGTCCGCGACGCGGAGCACCGCGCTCAGGGTGCGCACCAGTTCGCGGTCCGCGGCGTCGAGTTTCGCGAACGGCTTGTGCTTGAGTTTCGGCATGCCCTTGCGGTGGTAGCGCGCCACTTGCGCGATGATCTCGACCTCCTGACGCGTGAACCCGCGCAGCCCGCTGTGCATGATCAGGTGGTACGAGTGCAGGTGGTGCTTCTTGTAGTCGATGTGGTAGCCCACGTCGTGCAGCAGCGCCGCCGCGTGGAACAGCACGCGGACGCGGTCGGCGTCCCAGTTCTCGAACAGCAGCCCGTGCTCGCGCACGAGTTGGTCGAAGAGTTGCAGGCCGAGGCGCGACACGTGCGCGCAATGCCGCCGCTCGTAGTTGCACACCTGCGAGAACCGCCGAACCGAGCGCATCGGGTCTTTCGGGTCTTCCGCGGCGCCGGCGCCCGCGTCCTGCGGGAACATCTCCTGCACCATGGTCAGCAGAAGCCCGTCGCGGATTCCGCCGTCGTGCACGCGCAGCCGCTCGATGGTGAGTCGCTTCATGAGCGCGAGCACGAGCGCGGCGCCCGCCACGATGATCTCCGCGCGGTTGGGGCTGATGCCCGGGAGTTTCGCCCGCTCCTTGGGCGACAGCGTCCGCAGCCGATCCAGCAGGCGCTTCACCTCCGAGCGCTGCATGTCGTACCCGCGGATCAGCGTTCCGGGCGTGGGGCCGAAGCGCCCCATGCTCAGTTTCGCGAGCGCCTCGAACGTGCCGCCCGCGCCGATGAGCAGTTCGGGGTCGATCGCCGCGTCGCGGAAATACTCGTTGAGGCAGTCGCGGATGTGCCGCGTCATCTGGTCGAACCGCTCGCCCGCGCTCGCTTCCGGCCCGCCGAATTTCTCGGTCAGTCTCACCGCGCCCAGCGGGACAGGGAAGACCTGCTCGATCAACCCGCCCGAGCAGAGCACCACTTCGGCGCTCCCGCCCCCGATGTCCGCGATCACGCTGGGGAACGACGTCAGGTCGAACGCCGCCGACACCGACTTGAACGTGAGTTGAGCCTCTTCCTCGGGAGAGATCACCTCGATGGTGATCCCCGTGCGCTCGCGGACGCGGTCCACGAGTTCCTGCCCGTTCGCCGCATCGCGCACCGCGGCGGTGCCCACCGCGCGGATGTACGACGCGCCGTAGCCCTCCGCGATCCGCTTCTGCCGGTCGATCGCCAGCACGGCGCGCTCCATCGACGCGTCGTCGATGCGGTTGGTCTCGGTCATCCCGCTGCCGAGCCGCGCGATCTCCTTCTCGTCGTCGAGCACGCGGTACTGCCCGTCCGCGAAGGCCTCCGCGACGATCACGCGGATCGAGTTCGTGCCCACGTCGATCGCCGCCAGCCGCCTCGAACCGAACCGCGCGGGCGCCGGCGCCTCGAGGTCCGGTTCATCGCTCCTGGTCGCGCCGTTGGAGCGGTAGTCGGGCTTCGGCTCGCGCGCCGGCGCGGGGCTCTCGCCCGCCGATCCGTTGAGCGACGCGCTGAGCCGCTTCTTGCGCTCGGGGAGCAGTCGCTCGAAGGGCGCGAGGAAATCCTCTCCGTGCACGCTGTCCCACCAGCGCAGGAACTCCACGCGTTTGGCTTCTTCCTGTTCCGCGTACCGCCCGATGAGGGACCGCACGCCCCGTTCCACGCGCCGGGAGCGGTCGTCGACTTCGGCCTCGCCGCCGGTGAGGTCCAGAAGGATGCGCTCCAGGCGCAGCCGCGCGAGGTGCGCGTCGTTGATCTCACCCAGGTGGTCCTGCGTCTCCTTGAGACGCGGGTAGAGGTCCTCCGCGAAATGTTCGCCCAGGCAGGGCGAGAAGATCTCCGTCGCGTAGCGGAGTTGCTTGCACGCGATGCGCAACTGGTGGAGTTTCGCCGACTCGCCGTTGTGCGAGTGCGCGCAGTCGCGGACCTCGCCGATGAGCGAAGGCAGCGCGTCGCGCGCCGCGTCGAGCAGCGTGACGTCCTGGGGCAGCGATCCCTTGCGGATCGCCTTGAGCAGACCGTCGCGACGTTTGCGCACCTTCTCGACGCACACGTCGTCGGTGATGCCGCGCAGGTTCTTGCGGGCCTCGTCGCTCTCGGCGCGGAGCGTGTCCAGCACCGCGTCTCGCGCCGCTTTTTCGTCCTCGCTCAGCGACCTGTCCGAGAGCGCAGCGAACAGGGCGCCGTGCACGTCCGCGTCACGCGCGGCGCCCGCCGCGCGGCGCAGTTTCTTGAGCGATTTGCCCGCCTTGGCGACCTTCTTGTCCGGGAGCGCGTCGCCGAACGTGGCAAGGGCCGAGCCCGCGCGGCGCGTGCTCACCCGGAGTTGGTGGATCGCCTTCACCGGGTCGTCGTACCCGTCGTCGGTCGCGCGCTTCAGCCACGTCTCGACCGCGTCGAAGCGGTGGGTAAGCACCTCCGACGCCGCCTCGGGAAGAGGCGTGGCGGGGTTGAGCGACTCCATCCACTTGCTCGACTCAGGCATTCGTTGCGGCGCCTCGCGTGGCTCGGGGGCTGGGGGTCCGAAGCATGGTACGCGGCGGGGAAAGTCCCGCTTGCCGCGCCCTCCATCTTCACATTGCCCGGGGCGGGACGCACCACAACCTTCGACCAAACAGGGCCCGTCGATCAGGGCATCGGGGAAAGGGCGGGGCTCACGCTCCGGCGTGGGCCGCCGGCTCCGCGTGGCCGGGCAGCGGGAACGCCGCGCACAGCGAGCGGACCTCTTCCCGGACCTGCGCGATCGCGTTGTCGTCGTCGCGGTGCTTGAGGACGCGCGCGATCAGGTCCGCGACGCGTTCCATCTCCGCGGGGCCGAACCCGCGCGTCGTGACCGCCGGGGCCCCGAGACGCAGCCCCGACGTGACGCGCGGCGAGCGGGTGTCGCCCGGCAGACCGTTCTTGTTCGTGACGATGCCGCCGCGCTCGAGCGTCTTCTCCGCGTCGGCGCCGGTGAGGTCGGCGTCGAAGGGGCGCAGATCGACGAGCATGAGGTGGTTGTCGGTGCCACCCGTGGTGATGCGGAAGCCGCGATCCTGCATCGCCCGTGCCAGCGCCTGCGCGTTGGCGACGACATCCCGCGCATACGTCTTGAATGACGGCTGGAGCGCCTCGCCGAAAGCCACGGCCTTCGCGCCGACCACGTGCATCAGCGGGCCGCCCTGCAAGCCGGGGAAGAGCGCGCGGTCGACCTTCTTCGCGATCTCCTCGTCGTTCGTGAGGATCAGCCCGCCGCGTGGCCCGCGGAGCGTCTTGTGGGTGGTCGTCGTGACGACGTGGGCGTGCGGGAAGGGCGAGGGGTGCGCGCCGCCCGCGATCAGCCCCGCGATGTGCGCGACGTCGGCCATCAGGACGGCGCCGACCTCGTCGGCGATCGCGCGGAACTTCGCGAAGTCGATCGTGCGCGGATACGCCGAGTAGCCGCAGAGCAGCATCTTCGGCTTGTGCTCGAGCACGACCCTGCGCACGGCGTCGTAGTCGATACGCTCGAACTCGGCGTGGTTCGGGTCGTCGTGGAGGGGGTAGAAGACCGGGTTGTAGAAGACGCCTGAAAAGTTGATCGACAGCCCGTGCGAGAGGTGCCCGCCGTCCTTGAGTTGCAGGGCGGCGAACGTGTCACCGGGCTTCATCATCGCCATGAACACCGCGGCGTTGGCCTGCGCGCCCGAGTGGGGCTGCACGTTGGCGTACGCGCAGCCGAACATCTCCTTGGCGCGCTCGCGGGCGAGGTTCTCGATCTCGTCGTGGTGGGCGCACCCGCCGTAGTACCGCGCGCCCGGGTAGCCCTCGGCGTACTTGTTGGTCATCCACGAACCCGCGGCGTGCTGGACGGCGGGCGAGACGTGGTTCTCCGAAGCGATGAGTTCGATCGTCGTCGCCTGCCGCTCGTGCTCGGCGTCGAGGATGCGCGCGGCCTCCGGGTCGGCGGCGCGGAACAGGTCGAGCAGGGCGTCGTTCATCGAGTGTGCCGAGGGCATCGCGGGCTCCACAGGGGCAGGTGGGTGGTTCGGCGGATTGTAGAGCCGCGATCCCTACGCGATGTAGGTGTAGTAGCCCTCGAACGCGAGGTACAGCGCCCACGGCGTGAGCAGCACCGCGAGCACGATCAGGAACGGCCGGAGCGTGCTGGGCAGTTGGTAGCCCCAGCGGATCGCGGAGAACCAGTACAGCGCGGGCCAGACGAGCACCGCGGACAGCATCATCGGCATCGCGACCCACGACGGCGGCCCGAAGTCCCCGGGCTGGGGAAGCCCCATTTGCTTCCGCGTCGGAAGCAGGTAGTAGACCTCCGTGTACACACCGTTCGCAAGGTTCCAGAGCGTGAACACGATCGAACCGACGAACATCGGCGCCGCGGCGTAGCCGAGAAGCCGAACGAGGTGCGCCCAGCGCAGCCGGGTGCCCGACCACTCGCTGGGGATCGCGATGAACGCGGCGGCGACCGGGAGCCAGGTGATCGCGAGGATCATCCCGAAGGTGACCGCTCCGGTCGAGTACGCGAACCTGGTCATCGCCTCGAGCGTGGTGAGCGACTCCCAGAACTCTCGCGCGCCGATGGCTGTCGCGTCGGTCCATGTGATCGGTCGGTTCCTCCACTGGGCCCAGCGGTGCGTTTCCACGGTTCGCACAGCAACGTCCATCGCCGCGCACGCGAGCACGAGAACCGCGAACGGCCCGACCAGCCAGAGCACGACGCGGCCGGACCGCACTTCATGCTCGGGACGCACACGCTTCCAGAACAGCGGCGGCCAGAGCAGCATGAGCGCAGTCCGAAGCCAGCGGCGCACGCTCCACGGTCGCTTCGCGTGCTCGTACAGCCACGGGAGGCGCCGCCGCGTCGGTTCGATCGCGTCGGCGGGGTCGAACGCGTAGCCGCACTCGGTGCAGGTCGCTTCGAGCGGGCACGAAGCGGTCCACGTCGCGATCAGGCCCGACTGGTCATACCCGCAGCGCGGGCAATGGGGGGAGGTGCGCTCCGGGTTCGTATTCGTACCTGTTGCCTTGATCGAGCCCATGTTCACCCCCAGCGGTGTACGAGTGGCACGGCAGCGACGATGAACGCCGCGAGCAGACCGCAGCCGGCGGCGAGCAGCCACACCGCAAGCCAGCTTCTGAGACACAATCCCGTACGGAGCGCGCAGGCAAGATACAGCAGTTGCCACGCGATGCCGAGCACGAGCGTGGTGGTGAAGTAGCCCCCGGCTGCGAGTTCACTGAGCCAGGCGGGATGGCGCACGAACGCCGAGGTCGGACTCGACGACGTGTAATATTGCCATGCAGTGATGGCGGCTCCGTGCGCCCACGAAAGCGCGAGCGCTGCAGCGAAAGCCCAGTAGGTGAGGATCGCCGGGGTCAGCGAGTACAGCCCGACGCGGAGAACATGGCCCGGCTTCACACGCTCGCGCTCCCACTGGCTCGGCACACACAGCACCATGACGAATGCGGTGAGCGAAAACGCGCCGGTTGCGAATACCGATACAGGAAAGATTCGGCGTGTGACGGGCCATCGGTTGACTCTCGCGCCCACCATATCACCGAGCGCCTGCGGAAGGTTGCGGAGCTCCAAAAGCGACGGTGCGGCGTGAACAGGTGCGGCGGGATGGGCGGCTAGCCAAATGCGGTATCGGTAATAAACCTGCAACTCAGCACCTGCCCAGCGCACCAAGGAGAACGCGAGCACCGAGATTGCGATGAGCAACGTCACCCACGCCACGATGCGCCCGGGCCGCACCGCGTGCTCGGGTCGGACGCGCCGCCAGAAGACGGGAGGCGCCAACGCGACGGCAAGGGTGGTGAACACCGCGCGGAGATTCCACGATCGCGCGTGTTCGTAGAACCACCGAAGGCGCCGCCGCGTCGGCTCGATCGCGTCGGCTGGGTCGAACGCGTAGCCGCACTCGGTGCAGGTCGCTTCGAGCGGGCACGAAGCGGTCCACGTCGCGATCAGGCCCGACTGGTCGTACCCGCAGCGCGGGCAGCGGGGGGTCGAATTGTGATTGGAAGCCCCGATCATGCGGCCAATATACCGCGCGTTCAGGGGGCCGCGTTCAGAATTCCAGGCCCTCGCTCAGCGGGAGGATGTCCCACCCGTTCGCTCTTCCCGGCGGCAGCGGCGGCGGGTTGTCGAGCGGGATGCGCACCGCGACGCCCTCGTCGTGGTCGCTGTTGAGCACGACGGCACGGTTGGGCACGAAGCGGACGCCGTCCTGGGCCTTCTCGTGGCCGAGGATAAACATCGGAGTCCCCCAGCGCTGCGCGAGTTCGTCGAGTTGCTCGGGCGTGTGCCGCCGTCCCCAGACCATGAGATGCGCGCTGCCCTGCCGCGGCTCGAAGTCGTCCTCGGTGAGGTCACGCTCAAGCACGGAGGCGTCGAAGCGCGACATGAGCCCCGGCTCGGGGATCGAGTGCGCGAAGAGGATGCCCTTGTTCGTGCCCTTGCCGCTGATGAGCGCGAGGGGCATCGAGCGGATGAACGCCTCGATGGCCTCGTTGACGAGGCCGGCGTCGTCGCCGAAGACGTACTCGACGCCGTGAAGGAAGGCCTCCTTCATGCGCACGCCGTCCTTCACCACGCCCAGTCCGACGATCTGCGAGAGTTCGTGGTTCGCGAGCAGGGTGTGCACCTGCTCGGGGTAGAACGCCTTGAGCGCGGCGACCCGTGCCAGCGCGCGATGGGAGAGATCCACCCCCGACATCAGCGATCCGCCGTGGATGATCTCGTGGAAGGTGACGTGGCGCGGCTCCGCGTCGGTGTGCTGATTCAAGTGCGCAAGTTCGAGCACGCGCGCGAAATGCACCGGGTTGTCGTGCAGGTCGCCCGTCGCGAGGATCGAGCCGACTGGTTCAATGAGGTCGACCGAGCCGACGCGGCACTTCGCGTGCATGTTGGCGTCGGCGGCGTCGCGGAAGAGCGCGCAGATCGCGTCCGGGGAGCGCAGGTCGAGGTCGGCGATGCGCGCGGCGGCATCGGGCTGCGAGGACGCGCTGCGCGCCTCGTCGCTCACTTCGCGGCCTCGTCCTTGCCCGCGGGCGCCTTGGCCGCGTCCCGGGTCAGGGCCTGCATCGCGACGCCCGAGCCGGCCTTGAGGCGCTGCTTCTCGGCGCGGAGGCGGGCCAGCATGAACTCGAGTTTGTCCGCGACCTCCTCCATGCTCTGTGGGCGCCGTGCGGGGTTGACCTCGACGCACTGCATGATGAGGTCGGCGAGTTGCTCGGGAACCTGCGGCGCGAGATCGCGGATGGGCTTGGGCTTCTCGATGAGGTTGTCGTCGAGGTTGTCGACGAGCGAGTCGCCCTTGCCGATGGCCGTGGGGATGTTCGAGCCGGTCAGCACCCAGTAGAGGGTCGCGCCGAGGTTGTAGACGTCGGTGCGTTCGGTGATCTCGCGGCGGTGGACCTGCTCGGGCGCGATGTAGTCGGGCGTGCCCTGGATGCGCTCCTTCACGAAGCCGATGGGGCAGGCCTGACCGAGGTCGATGATCTTGATGTCGCCGTTGTCGCAGACCACGACGTTCTGGGGCTTCATGTCCGCGTGGACGTACCCGGCGCGGTGCATGGCGGCCAGCCCGCGGGCGACCTGGGAGAAGATCGCGAGGGCCGACTCGATCGATTTGGGCGGGTGCTTGTCGATCGCCACGCCGTCCACGTACTCCATGACCAGGAAGAGTTCCTTCACCTGGAGGAGGGCGCGGCTCTTGATGACGTCGTGCATCCGGCGGACGACCGGGTGTTTGACCTTGGCGCCGATCTGGTACTCGCTCTCGGCCTGGTCGAGGAAGCGCTGGTCCTTGGGGCCGTGCTTCTGCACCTGCTTGAGGGCGTAGATCTGCTTGGATTTGGGGTCCTGGACGAGATAGACCACCGAGGCGGCGCCTTTGCCGATCTCGGCGATCACGTTGAAACCGGCGAGTTTCGTCCCGGGCTTTGCGGGCTCGAATGCTGTCACGGGGTGTTCCGGTCGGCTGAAATCAGGCGTGGGTCAAATAACAAAGCGCAACATCACAGAATCTTCGCGCCCATTTCCACGGAAACCCACTCGTTCCGGGCGGTTCGCGGGCCACTGTACGCGTCCCGATAGGGAGCGGTGGCATGCACGGGACACAGAGTAGACAGTTTTCTTCACGGTGCGCGACCGCGGGGCCTCTTCGGAACGACTTTCCTGCGTCGGCGCGTCACTGGGCCTGCGCGAGGCCGGCCCGCAGGGCCGCCTCGGGGAAGAGCCGGCCAGGGCTCGACGTCGGCGCGAGATCGCGGTGGAGCACCACCTGCGTCTCGGGGATGTCGAGCCGCGCGGCGAGCGCGTCGATCAGCTCACGCAGACGGGCCAGTTGCGCCGGGGTGAACGACCGGCGGTCGCCGTCGCCCACGAGGCAGATCCCGATCGCGTGCTGGTTGTTCCAGGGCGCCTGGGGCCCGGCGACGTGGGCGCCGGGGAGTTGCTCGATCCAGCGGCGGCCGACGAAGAGTTCGCCGTCGCCCGCGCCTTGCCCGTTGCCGATCACGAAGTGATAGCCCAGCCCCTGCAGCCCCCGGGAGGTGTGGTCGGCGGCGATGGTCTCGGCCGAGCCGAAGGGCTCCGCGGAATGGTGGATCACGATCCGCTGCCAGCGGTTCTGGTCGAGCGCGGCGGCGAGGCGATCAAAGATCGCGCCGATCTCGGGCGTTTCCACGGTCGGCGTGGCCGCGGCCAGCGCGATGGAGCGAGCCGAGCCCGAGCGGGGGGTGTCGATGGCGAGCAGCACGCCGCCCACGGCGGTCATCGACGCGAGCAGGGCCAGCCAGACCACCTGCGTGCGCGTGAGCCCGCGCAGCAGCGACAGCGCCGGACGGGTCCGGGCGGTGGAATGGATCGAGGCGGCCTGTTCGGTGTCGTGCATCGCGGGCTCGCGTCCTGAAGCGTGCGATGGGGGAAGCGTGGTCGTGAAGATACACGTCCACGCCCGCAGAATCGGCCCGTCGCGGGCTGAATCTTGGGATTTCTTGCAAAGTCCGCGCGGAACGGGCGCAACATCCGCCGCGGGGATGGCTTCGGGAATCTAGGCGATCCACAACCGCTTGTGGACAGGTTCTCGGCCCTGTGGATGGACGGTGGAACAGCCCGCGCGGACAGCGTCCGATCAGTCCCGCGGCGCGAGGCGCCCGCGGATGTTCGGCCGGCGTCTGCCGTACGCGTCGAAGGTGTACTGCTCGGCGTACTCCCCCCGGGCCGCGTCGAAGCGGTCGTACTGCGAGCGGTACTCGTCGGGCGAGAACAGCGGCTTTGCGCAGCCCGACAGTCCGCCCGCCGCGAGGAGCGCGAGCGATCCCAAGGTCAGGAGCAGGGTTGGCCGGGTCCGGCGGATCATCGGCGCAGTGTAGCGAACAGGGCCCGGCCGCTCAGTCGACGCCGTTGGAGTGGTCCATCTTGGGCATGCTGGTCAGCACCTCGTCGATGAGGCCGTACTCGAGCATTTCCTTGTCGTCGAGCCACTTGTTGCGGTCGCAGTCGCGTTCGATCTCGTCATGGCCGCGGCCGGTGGCGTCGCTGTACAGCTTGTAGAGGCGCTCGCGGAGGCGGAGCATCTCCTTGGCCTCGATCTCGAGGTCGGTGGCCTGGCCCTCGAGCACGCCCGAGATGAGCGGCTGGTGCATCAGGTTCCGGGCGTTCGGGAGGGCGTACCGCTTGCCTTTGGCGCCCTGCGACGCGAGCACGGAGCCCATGCTGGCGGCCTGCCCGATGATGTACGTCGCGATCTGGGGCTGGATGAAGTGCATCGTGTCGGCGATGCCCAGCCCAGCGGTGACCGATCCGCCCGGGGAGTTGATGTAGAAGTGGATGTCGCTCTTGGGGTCCTCGTTGGCGAGGAAGAGCATCTGCGCGATGACGAGGTTCGCGGAGTCGTCGTGCACGGGCCCGCCGAGGAAGACGATCCTGTCGCGCAGGAGGCGCGAGAAGATGTCGTACGCGCGCTCGCCGCGGCCGGACTGTTCGATGACGATCGGGACAAGCATGGACATGGTCGCTGGTCTTTCGCGTGATCTTGTCGCGCTGGGCGCGGGTGGTTCGAGTCGGTTCCGAAGACGACGGTTGCGTGGTGAAGGGAGGCGGGATCAGGTCTTCTGACCGGCGCCCGGCTCGGCGAGCACCTCGTCGACCAGGCCGTAGTCCTTGGCTTCCTTCGCGGTGAAGTACTTGTCGCGCTCGGAGTCGGCGCGGACCTTGGCCGGGTCCTGCCCGGTGTGGTTCGAGATGATCTCGATGAGTTGCGTCTTGGACTTGATGATCTGCTCGGCCTGGATGCGGATGTCCTCGGTCTGGCCGTACACCCCGCCGTAGGGCTGGTGGATCATGACCTTGGCGTGGGGCAGGATGTAGCGCTTGCCCTTGTAGCCCGCGGTGAGGAGCACCGCGCCGCCCGAGTACGCACGGCCGATGCAGTACGTCGCGACGTGCGAGGTGAGGAAGCGCATGGTGTCGTAGAGCGCGAGCGTGTCGTCGACCGCGCCGCCGGGCGAGTTTATGTAGAAGTTGATGTCCTGGCCTCGCTTCTGGTTCTCGAGGTAGAGCATCTGCATCATGACGCGGGCCGCGGAGGCGTGGTTGATCTCCCCGATGAGGAAGACCACGCGGTTCTCGAGGAGCAGTTCGTCGATCGTCATCTCGCGGGTGCGCTGGTACTGCACCGCGGCGTTGGCGATCGGATGGGGCATGCGGTCGATCTCGGCGGCGCTCATGCGCGAGGCCTGCGCGACGAAGTCGACGGCGCGCGGGTCGGAGATCGGGGGAGTGCCGGGAGCGGTCGGGGAGGGCATCGTGCGGCTCGTTTCCTTCGTGTTCACGCCCGCGCCGGGCGCGTGGAGGGTCCGAGAAGGCAGGGAGGGTGGCGATTCTAGGCGGCGGCGTGCCGACGCCCGTTCGTCCGACGACCGATCATCGGACGGTTCCCTTCCGCAGATTGCAGGAACTTGCGCTTCCGGGAGTCGAAGGCCCGCGTTGCTCGCCCGGATATCGCGTTGTAGCATCCCGGCCTTCGGTGTCGGTCGGTCCCGTTTCGGAAGCGGGCCATGTGTTCCTGCCGAGCGATTGTCGAAGACGCGAGCCATGACCGCTCGGATAGGACGCGCAGCATTGCGGACCGCGATCATCAGTGACATCCACGGCAACGCCGAGGCGCTCCGCGCGGTCCTCCGCGATATCGATGACCGGTCGGTCGACCGCATCATCTGTCTGGGCGACATCATCGGGTACGGCCCCGAACCCCTCGAATGTGTGGACCTCGTCGCGGAGAAGTGCGCCTGGTCGCTCATGGGCAACCACGACTTCGGGGTGCTCTACGAGCCGACGAACTTCAACCCCGCCGCCGCCGCCGCCGCCTACTGGACGCGCGAGCAGTTCGACGCCGAGCCCGACGAGACCAAGCGCAAGCAGCGGTTCGACTTCCTCGGCTCGCTCCGTGTGCGCGTCGCGGAACAGACCGCGACCAACGGGTTCGGTCTCCTCGCGGTCCACGGCTCGCCGCGCCGCCCGATCAACGAGTACATCTTCCCCGACGACGCGATGACCGCGCCGGACAAGATGAAGTCGGTGTTCGACCGCGTCGACCGGCTGGCGATCGTCGGGCACACCCATGTGCCGGGCGTCTTCACCGACGAGCCGGACTTCTATTCGCCCGGCGAACTGGGGCGCAGCGTCTACACCGTCAGCGAGGACGAGAAGGCGGTCGTGAACGTCGGCTCGGTCGGCCAGCCGCGCGACCACGACCCCCGCGCCAGTTACGTGGTGATGCAGGACGCCGAGGACGAACTGACGCTCGAGTTCTTCCGCGTCGAGTACGACGTCGCCAAGACCGCCGAGAAGATCAAGTCGATCGGGCAACTCGCGGACTGGCTCGGCGATCGGCTGTACGAGGGTCGCTGAACCCCGCCTGACCAAATCCGAGCATGCTCTCGCGGCCGCGGACCCCGGCGCGCTATCTTTCCGCCCCGGCCGCCGGGCCCCGAGGGCTCGGCCTCCTCCCGTACGCCGGGCCTTTGTTGCACACCGACACGCTCTCCGCCGGCCCCGCGCCCGCCCGGACCGCTCCATCTCCCATGGCGACCAAACCCAACAAGGCCAAACGCGCCCTCTTCACCGG
>JBQLZI010000014.1:0-20825 GCA_052168195.1 Phycisphaerales bacterium | reverse complement strand
CCTTGCAGCGCAGCAGGCGCACGGTCCATCGCGCGCACGAATGATGAGGCGAAACCGCCGGTTCGATCAGCCAGCGCGTCGCGGCGGTCGAGAGCCCCGCGCGATCCCGCTCGGGTCGCGCCAGCAGGCATAGCGCGCTGGTCGATTCGGCCGCGAGTTGGAGTCGACGCGTCGCCGCGGCGTCGAACGAAGACCCGTCCGCGATCACGCGCGACACCGCCGAGCAGCGCAGCGCGAGGTCCGCCGCCCACAGGCGGTCCCCTTCCCGCCGCGCATCGATGAGCAGGTGCGCGGCGAGGTCCGGCCCTGCCGCGCGAAGAGCCCAGACGGACGGAAAGACCGCAGAGCCGATCCAGACCGACACGCCCCTTGTCGCTCCCGCGGCGAAGAGCCCGAAGAGCGCGAGCGGCGCCTCCTCGCCGGAACTCAGCAACTCGTGGACGGCCCCGGCCCGCAGCCCCCCTCCGGGCAGGACCCCATCGAGTGGCCCGAGCCCCGTCGGCAGGCACTCCCCCGCCCGACCCTCGCGCCCCTCGCGACCCCCGGGACCCTCCGCGTCGCGAAGCCGCTCGCGGAGCGACTCCAGCGAAACCGGCCCGAGGAATGGGTTGGACGCCCGAACAAAGTCCATATCTCAGTATGGGAGATGTTTGGGGGCCGATCAAGAGCGATCCGCGATCCGATGCACAGATTCGTGCCACGGCCCGAGGCGTCGATTTCGCAAGGCATTGCGGTCAATGGCCTTGGAACAGCCCGCCGCCGTCGGAATTCTCCTCGGCCACTGGCTCCAGGCACCGAGGATCGTCGTGGGCCGGGGTGTTGACGTGTCGCGAGACCGGGTAGGCCCGCATCCCGGCCGGATCGCTCGGGCCAAGCACCTCCGCGAGTCGGTCCTTGGGCGCGTCGGGGTCGAGCCACGCGTCGATCGCGTCCGCGCCCAGGATCGCGGGCATCCGGTCGTGGATCGGCTTCATCACGGCGTTCGGCGCCGTGGTGATGATCGCGCACGTCTCCAGATCGTCCCCCCACCGCTCCCAGACCCCCGCGAACGCGAACAAACCGTCGTCGCTGGTCGGCACGATCGCGAAGGGCTGCTTGGTGCGCTGCCCCTCGATCCTTCGCCACTCGTAGAAGCCCGACGCCGGGATGACGCACCGCCGCCGCGCGAATGCCGAGCGAAAGGCGCCGGAGGTCGCGACCGTTTCCGCCCGCGCGTTGATCGGCCGCGGTCCGTCGTCGGGCGCCTTGGACCACGACGGCACGAAGCCCCACCGCAGCGCCACGAGCTCGCGGCTCCGGTCGCCATCCTCCCCCACCCGCACGGCCCGGATCGGCTGGCTCGGGGCGATGTTCCAAGTCGCGAACGACTCCTGCGCGAGCCGGTCCATCATCACGCGAAACGCCCGGGCGATCTCGCGAGAAGGGTGCGTGTTCAGGAAGCGGCCGCACATCTCTACACCGCACATTATCCCCAGTGGGCAGGACTGACCCTTCAGAATCGTTGCTGTCTTACAGGCGTTCCCAGCCCAGCGGTGCGCCTGACCGCGTGAGCACACCCATTTCTGACTCAGGTACGAACGAACCGCTCATCAAAATAGCGACGTTCCAACCAGTTCGACCCGTTGTTAGAGATGGTCTGAAGGGGCGGCGGAGCAAATGCCAATTCTCCATCTCACACGCTGCTGAGTGTTTCGGTACTCGTCTTCCGATACAGAACCGGGATATCAGACATCCGAATTCGGAACTGATTCCGACGCTTGATCGTCGGCGAACCCGAAGACCAATCCGTGGCCTTGAGAGCGGGGTCGAGATAGAGCAACCCCTCCTGCATCGCATTCAGCACTTGGAGGAAATCTGTGCCCTCGCAAACCAGCACCTCCGGACCGTAGTGGAAGGCGACATTGCTCGCCGATGTCCGCTTGAGTGCCGGAACATAGACCGCTGCGGCGTGCTTTCGACGCCAGCAGTCGATGAGCTTGGCGAAAGACCACCCCGCCGCGAGCTCGCCTTCTGGCGTCACGAGAGCGACCATGCCGTCCGGCGCCATGCGATCGGGAAGTGCGGGGTCGAATCCCGGGAGTTTCACGCAGAGACCAGTCAATTTGGTTACACGGCCAACGCGATGGATCCCGCCGAAGTTGACACGATCCACGGTTCCGAGTCGGTCCCGGTAGCCCCATCGTCTGAGGAACTCGAGCGGCCCACACTCCCGATATAGCCCGCGATCCGGCTCCGGCGTGAAGACAGTGACCGCTTTGTTCGTCGTGGAGCCGAACCTCGTCACGGTGTGTCCCTTGACTTCCCAGCCGAGGTGGTCGGGTGCATTTTCGCCATTCGGTGTCACACCAAGCTCAGCCTCGAGCGTGTATCCCACGGCATTCGGCGAGTTGTACGGAACGGCACCCGTTCCTGTGAGCCTCTTGCCGGCGATCCATCCCTTGTCGTGGACCGCCCTCAGGTCACGCAGCATCCTCAGGCGGGTTGGCTCCGTCGGGTCGAGGAGCGGGATGGCGTTCAGGCCGGCGTCAACGCGATACGCGGCAAGGGCGCGGAGCTGATCTCTCAGATTGTCATGGCCGACGGCAAGGAGGGCGACAACGGCGTCGTCTCCGGTGACGCCTAGGAAGAGGAGGCGATTCGGGTAGACCTCGCCGGACTTTTCGCGGAGGTACTTCGACGGGACGTTCGTCACGCCCTTGAGGAATCCCGACAGCCGGACTTCGGGATACTGCGGGTAGTAGATGATTTTTGCGTCTGTCGCTGTGCTGGAGGCGCCATCGGGCGTCAGCCAGCGGAACCGCAGGTGGCCGAAGATCCGCCCTTGGTCCATGTTCCTGGTCTTCCGGGTCGACGTGAGTCCCACGGGCATCGGGGGGTCGTACTGCACCCGGTTCGGGAACATGTTGAAGGCGGAGAGATCGGTCGTCAGGTATATCTGCCGCTTCGAGTCGTGATTCCACGCCAGCTCCTTGACGTACAGCCGCCTGCAGCCGGCGCGATATAGGACGCCCTGCACCTGCTCAAGCGACAGCAGCTCAGCAGGAAAGCGTTCGGAGGGCTGGTGCTGAGTACCCGGCATCGGCGTATTGGAGCACGCCGCGACCTCGGTATCTATGCGCCGGCATCAGGATGCGGGTGCCTTGACTGTACGGGCGCCATAGGTATCCTGATACCATGGATTCCCAGAGAGGCCGCCCGTGAAGAAACAGTACAGCATGAAGCAGGTGCCCGGCGATGTGTGGGTCTGGCTGGAGCAGCAAGCCTACATGCGCGAAATGGACATCAATGTTCTCGTGTGCGGCCTCCTCGAGCACCTCCGCACGAACCGAGCGGCTCCGAATCCGCTTGAAATCCGCCGGGTCACCCGTCCGATCCACCCCGCGGAACCGCAGGATCCATCGGCGCTGAGAACGAAGGAGCAATACTGCCTTCGGAGCATTCCTGATCCGCTCTGGCGTTGGATTGAAGCGGAGAGCGCGGCGGCAAGTGAAGGGATCAAACACTTCATCGTGGACAGGTTGCGGCTGCTGCGCGACGGCCCGAATCAGTTCCCGCTTTTTGAGGAGCGTTCCGTGACACGCCCAGCCAAGCCCAGATTCATGAAGTTCAGCTTCATCGATCTGTTTGCCGGAATCGGCGGCTTCCGTCTCGGCCTCCAGCGTCTCGGCGGCGAGTGCCTGTTCACTTCAGAGTGGGACCGCTTCTCCGCCAAGACTTACGAACACTGGTTCGGCGACAGGCCGCACGGGGACATCACCAAGATTGCGCCGTCTTCCATCCCGGATCATGACCTGCTCGCAGCCGGGTTTCCCTGCCAACCGTTCTCGATCGCGGGCGTCTCGAAGAAAAACGCACTCGGTCAGAAGCACGGCTTTGAGTGCGAACGTCAAGGCAATCTGTTCTTCACGATCTGCGAAATCGCAAAAACCAAGCGGCCCAAGGCGATGATTCTGGAGAACGTCAAGAACCTGAAGTCGCACGACAAGCGCCGGACATGGCCTGTCATCCGTGAGAACCTCGAACAGCTCGGGTACACGGTCTTCGACCAGATCATCGATGCTGCCGACTATGTGCCCCAGCACCGCGAGCGCATCTTCATCGTCTGCTTCCGCAAGGACCTCTACGGTGATGCGGCAGGCTTCTCCTTCCCCGAACCGCCGGCCGGGCCTCGGCCGAAGTTCCGAGATATATTGGAAGATCATCCGGATTCCAAATACGTCCTGACTGACCATCTCTGGAACTACCTCCAGCGGTACGCCGAGAAGCACAAAGCCAAGGGAAACGGTTTCGGTTTCGGGCTGACCGATCTCGACGGGATTTCACGGACCTTGAGCGCGAGGTACTACAAGGACGGCTCCGAAGTTCTGATTCCCCGGCGTGATTCGGATCCGGTTGACATCCCCGGCAAGGACAACGGCAATCCACGCCGATTGACCCCGGTCGAAGCCGCCTGGCTCATGGGGTTCCGCGAAGTTGCAAGCAGACCGGAGGACATTCCGGTCTCCGATACGCAGGCTTACAAGCAGTTCGGAAACGCCGTCGTGCCCGATGTCGTTGAAGCGGTAGGCGAGCAGATGCTGCGATTCATGGCAAAGAAGAACCGAGGGCAGCAGGTGAAGATGAAGCCGAAGCGGCGGACCGCCGCTAGGAAACCGACGCTCGCCGGCGTGTGACCACAACTCACCATGGCCGACCGGCTCTCCACCGAGTACCGAAGCTGGAACATGTCCCGGATCCGTGGCAAGGACACGAAGCCGGAACTGCTGGTGCGGTCCTTGATACATCGGATGGGATACCGCTTCCGCCTGCACGTCGCCGGCCTTCCGGGGAAGCCTGATGTTGTTCTCCCACGGCTCCGGACGGTGATCTTCGTACATGGGTGCTTCTGGCACCGTCACGCGGGTTGTCCCAAGGCCTACACGCCCAAGTCGCGGACCGAATTCTGGCAAAGGAAATTCGATTGTAATGTGGAAAGAGATCAGGCAGCCGTAGATGCCCTATCCGCAATGGAATGGCGGGTACTGACGGTCTGGGAATGCGAGCTAGCGGACATTTCAAGGTTGAGACGTCGCCTGCGAGCGGCGCTCCGTCGCGCGGAGGAGTCTGTTGCTACGCGGGAGCCCTGATGCCGCTCTGTCAGCCGGACCTCGAAGATCGGCCTCGTTTCTGCCGGACGATAGACTTCTGTCATGAGGATGGTTCCCCCGGTTGTCCACGAGTTTCGAAGCCCGGCGGAGAAGAAGGTCTTCCTGCTGTTGGAGCAGACAGACCTCGGGCCGGGTGCCTTCGCCTTGCATTCTCTGAATCTCTCGCGACACGACTACAAGCGGTGGTCCGAGATCGACTTTGTCGTTGCGTGGTCCGAGGGGGTCTTCGCTCTTGAGGTCAAGGGCGGTCGGGTGGGGTGCAATGGCGGGCTGTGGACCTTTACAAACCGCTTCGACCAGACAACCACACGCTCGGAGGGGCCTTTCGAACAGGCCGCGAGCGGGCATGAGGCGCTCCGGAAGCTCGCGCAGCAGGGCAGCGCCGCTGACCGCTTCCGTAACTTCTGCTGGGGCTGGGGCGTCGTCTTTCCCGACATCGATTTTGACCTTAAGGGTGCCGGCTGGCATCGCGATCAGGTCGGTTCACGATTCGACTGCGCCGGCGCTTTAGAACTGAAGCCATATCTTCTGCGTCTGGCCCGCTTCTGGCGATCCGCCGGGCGGGGCTTCCATATGACGGCTTCCGTCGACGACCTTGCGTGTCTCCAGCATGCACTGCGACCCGACTTCGACAAGGTTCCGCTGCTGGGTGCCGTCATCGATGAAGCCATGGCACAAGTCGCCCGGCTGACGGACGACCAGTTGGGCGTGCTCGACGCCGTTGAAGAGAACCCTCGGCTGCTGTGCTTCGGCGGCGCCGGTACCGGAAAAACCTTCATCGCGATAGAAGCGGCGCGCCGGGCCGCATCACGCGGGTCTTCCGTCCTGTTCTGCTGTCGCAGCGGCGTGCTTGCCGAGTACATTCGTCCACGCCTCGCCGGCTCCGGAGTCGAAGTGCGTGCCACAGGCTCCGACGATGACCTGAGTGTCACCGCCGGGCCGTTCGATGTGCTCGTCGTCGACGAGGGGCAGGATTTCATCACAGACACTTGGCTTTCTCGACTCGCGGCGCTTGTGTCCGGCGGTCTCCGCGAGGGCACATGGCGCATCTTTATGGACCCGAACAACCAGAGCGGGCTGCATGAGCCCCTCGATGATCAGGCACTGAGCGGCCTCCGCCAGCAAGCGGCGATTCACCGGCTCCGCCGCAACTGCCGCAACACCGAGCAGATCGTCCTTCAGACCCAGCTCATGACCGGCGCCGAGATCGGGACGGCCGTCATCGAAGGACAGGGTCCGCCCATCGACATCAAGCACTATGAGGGTGGGGAGGAGTGTGTCGCGAAACTCACCCAACGCCTCGATGCCTGGCTTGAAGACGATGTGCAGTTCGGCCACATCACGATCCTTTCGCCGCTGGAGTTCGAGCAGTCGGTGGCATTCCGGCTGCCGGATCGCCTCCGGCGTCGCCTTGATGTTCTCGGGTCAGGCAGTCGGTTCCGCTGGCCGCCGGACGGCATGACATTTTGCACAATCCGCGACTTCAAGGGCCTCGAGAACCGCTGCGTCGCCGTCGTTGATCTCTCCGGATTTACCGAGTCAGAGCGGGCCCGCTCAGAGCTCTATGTAGCGATGACCCGGGCCCACGCGGGACTTTATATTGCCGTTCCGGCCGGCGAGCGCGAGCCTCTCAACGAAGTGATCTCCCGGCACACACGCGACATTCTGGCAAGGGGAGCAGACCGATGACTGCGAATACGGAAGATTCGCCGGCGACGATCGACGAACGGTCACGGGTCCTTGACTACATGCGGTCAGAGTTGATCGGGCCCGCTGGCGGACCGGGCGAAAGGCTCGATGGGAGTCCGCTGGATCGATACCTGCTTGGTGTTCTGTATCCGCAGAACGCCGAGGCATATGAGGCTCACGCCGAAGAGGAAGGCGAGGCCTCACCCAGCGATGACGAGGATTCGGATCGGGAGAATCCGATCAGCATGGCGTTTGAACGCCTCCCGGCTTCGCTCGGGGTGAGCTTCTTCGTCCGAGAGTCCACGTCCGTCAGATGCGGCGTACATGCCGCGATGTACGAACGCATTGCCAAGAGCGGCCAGAGTGAGACATGGGAGCGCAGGCCGCTTGCCGAGCCGGATGCTGCCGAGGTGCACCGCCTCGAATGCCCGTCAGAGAGCGGCGGAAGCTGTCAGCTCGAAGTGCTCTCGGGACATGCTTCGCTGCACTCGCTGTGGCGGCCGATGAAGGGTGGCTTCCTCGTCACGGTGACACTCGTGAACCGGCACAAGACCGAGGCCGGAAGACCAGACCCGTCGGAGTGTCTCTTTCAGGCCGGCTTCTCATGCGAGGCAATCGGCGGGGTCATTGATGTCTACCCCCGGCTCACGGGAACGCGGATCGAAACGGAGGAGGAGGAGCTTGCTCTTCTGTATCGGGACCGGCACACCTTCGCCGTGGGCCACGGTTGCGCGGCAATGTGGGATGAGAAATCCGGCAAAAGGCGCGTCTACTCGGAGTCGATGCCGCATCACGAGTCCTTCCCGGTCACGACCGCGGCGGATCTCGGTGGTGGCGCAGCGGGCCGCGCGGCGGAGAGAGTCCTGTCGCTCCGGTACCTCGCAGATCATGCTTCGGACGCTGCCGGCCTGAAGAAGGATCTGCTGCACTTTGTCTCCCGCTACGACCTTTGGATCGACGCTCTCGCAAAGGAGGCGTCCCTTTTGCCCGACGATCATGCGCCGACCGCGGAACGAATGCTTGCGAGACTGCGGGTTGCCTCTGGTCGGATGCACAAGGGTATCGCGGCGATCCTCGGCGACCCCGCTGTGAAGCAGGCGTTTCACCTCGCGACACGCGCGATGCTCATGCAGATGGTTCACAGCGGATCAGCGTACGGGGGCAGCACTCGCGGACGCCACGAGCGTCCGTTCGTTGCTCCCGAGTACGACTCTTCCGCGACTGACGGCTACCGGTGGTATCCGTTCCAGCTCGCCTTCATGCTGCTCGCTGCGGCATCTGTCGCTGATGAGAACGACGAGCATCGGAACACCGTTGATCTGATCTGGTTCCCGACGGGCGGCGGAAAGACCGAAGCGTACCTGTGGGTTGCCGCACTGGAGATGTTCCTGCGGCGGCTCCGGCACGGATCCGCGGGGACCGGAACCGCGGTCATCAAGAGATACACGCTCCGGCTTCTCACATCGCAGCAGTTTCAGCGGGCCGCAACTCTCGTCTGCGCATGCGAGGAGCTTCGCCGATCTGCCAGTGATCTCGGCGATGAGCCGTTCTCGCTGGGCCTATGGATCGGCGGCCAGTCCACGGCGAACACGCTGAACGAGGCAAAGGACCAGTACGAAGACCTGCTCGATGACGGCAAGCCGGAGAACCCGTTTCAACTGCAGCGATGCCCTTGGTGCGGCACGCGGATCGTCCCGGCCGAGCAGAGCGAGGATCCCGGTGATTACGGAGTCCGGGCGACGTCGGCACAGTTCGACTTCTACTGCCCATCGGACGACTGTCCGTTCCACGACCGCCTGCCGATCGCGGTCGTGGACGAGGAGATGTACCGACGGGCGCCGACCATGCTCATCGGCACGATCGACAAGTTCGCGAGGCTGGCATGGGACCACCGCGCTTCGGCGTTCTTCGGGTCCGGGCCGGTCCGTCCACCGAGCCTGATCATTCAGGACGAGCTCCATCTGATCTCGGGTCCACTCGGGACGATTGCGGGGATCTACGAAGCAGCTCTTGACTGCCTGCTTCGACGCGATGGCCACCGGCCGAAGATCATCGCGGCAACAGCGACCATCAGACGTGCTGCTGATCAGGCCGAGCGGCTGTACGCCCGCCCGGTCGCGGTCTTTCCGCCGTCGGGGCTCTCGGTAGACGACTCATTCTTCTCGCGGATAGACCGAAGCCGGGCCGGCCGCCTCTATGTCGGCGTCATGGGCCAGGGACACACCCCGGTTACGTCGCTGGTCCGGACCGCCGCAGTAGCATCGCAGGCGCCGATCGAGCTCGACGGCCTTCCCGAGGACGTCAGAGATGCCTATTGGACGTTGCTAATCTACCACAACAGCAAGCGGGAGCTCGGCAAGACCATGGCTCTGGCCCGTGACGACATCCCGGCCCGGGTCGGGGTCATCGCCACTGACGAATCCAAGCTCCGCGAGATCGAGAACGTCGAGGAGCTCTCCGCGAACCTCGCCGGCCGCCGGATACCGGAAGTGCTGCTCCAGCTCTACCGGCAGGCGGGCGATGATGCCATCGACATTCTGCCGTGCACCAACATGATCTCTGTTGGCGTTGACGTGAAACGTCTGGGCATCATGATGGTGGTCGGACAACCGAAGTCCACTGCTGAGTACATCCAGGCAACGAGCCGCGTGGGACGCTCCCTCATCCCAGGTCTTGTGATAACGATGTATTCGCCGACCAAGCCGAGAGACCGCTCACACTATGAGAGCTTTGTCGCCTATCACGATGCGCTCTACCGGTGGGTGGAACCGACGAGCGTCACACCCTTCGCCCTGCCCTCACGGGAACGGGCGCTGCACGCCGCGCTTGTCATCGTTGTGAGACACGCCGCCGGGCTGCCGGAAAATGCCGACGCGCAGCGCTTTGATCCCGAGACGCCCGTGATGCGGCGCCTTCTGGACCAGCTTTGCGAACGCATGGGAGCAGCGGAGCCTGCCGAGAAGGAAGCCATCCGCGCACATCTCGAGCGGCTCACCAACGAGTGGGCCGAGCGTGCGAAGCGTGCCAGAGGCCGCAAGACAGATCCTCTGGTTTACTCCCCCAATTCCGGAAAGCAATTTGAGCCACTGCTTCGCGGGTTCGTATCCCAGGAGACGCGAGGCTGGCCGACGCTCAACTCGATGCGAAATGTCGACAGTCAGTCGCTGATCTACGTGAAGGGCGAACGGGCCTCTTGAAGGAGCGAGCACGAGGAATACCCCTATGAGTAGGCAGAGACGCGGCACATCAAGATCAGACACCGGCGACCGCCTGTCCCGGCCTGCAGCCGGTCCGAAGAAGTCTCGGCAGCGCACCGTGCGACGGTCGGCGACCGTCTCGCCCTTCGGCGTCGGCGCAATCTACGACTTCGGCGATGAGTCGTTTGTCGCGATGGATATCTATTACTGGAACGGGAAGGGGGAGGACATCCGCCTGCCCCGCCTCGAAGCCGAACTGGGCGTATCCGGCTTCAAGATGGCTCCCGCGGCACCAGAGTTCGGAAGCCAGACCAGCCATGCGGTGCCGTACTTTCGCTTTCCCCAGTGGCTGTTCTGCCCCTCCTGCCGCCGGATGATCCGTTGGAGCGAAAAGAAGGAACAGGATGGCGAGCAACCGAGGTGCGAGCAGTGCCGCAAGCGATCCAAGCTCGTTCCGATGCGCTTCGTGATGGCCTGTCGGGGTGGGCATCTTGCCGACATTCCGTGGGATCGATGGGCCCACAGCAAGTGCGAGGAACATGCTCAGAGACAGTGCCGACGGGGGGACCTTGAATTCCTCACCCGCAGGGGTGGTGGCGGGGGCCTCGGGTCGCTGATTGTCCGCTGCAGCACTTGCGGCGCGGAACGTTCACTGCACGGCATCGCTCGGAAAGACAGTCTTAAGGGCGTGATCCGAGGATGCGAAGCCCGCCAGCCGTGGGTACGACGAGACGAGTCCGGCCAAGATGCCTGCGACCATTTTCCACAGGTTCTGCAGCGCGGTGCGACCAACCTCTACTTCCCGCAAGTCCCCTCCGCGATAGACATTCCCGACGACGATGCGGGCGAAATCGATCGACTCGCGGAGAACATCCGGTCACACGGCGGCTACGCAATGGCAAAGAAGTTCTGGAACTCGACCAGTGATCCGGAGTCCAACACTGCCGTTCGAACGGCCGCTGAATTTGTTGCTGAGTCTCTGAAGTGCACCGCTGAGGATGTACTCGCAGTAATCCGGGCTGAGTCATCACCGCAGCACGCATCTACGCCGAAGGGTGCTGATGGTCTTCTCCGTGAAGAGTGGGCGGCTTTTCTTGCCGCCCGGGGGACTGATTCAGAGCGGGCTCCCTTCATCGCGGATCGCGCCGATGTGTCCGACGTAATCGCCGATACACCGGAGAAGCACCCGTTCCGGACACTCAACCGGCTGCTCGACGGCATTGTCCTCGCAAAGCGCATCCGGGAAGTCAGAGCGCTTGCCGGATTCGAACGACAGGAGCCCGGGTCGACGGTTGTAGCACCGGGTCTTGACCGGCAGCTAGGTTGGCTGCCCGGAGTCGAGGTCTACGGGGAGGGAATCATGCTCGTCCTCGCCGAAGATGCCGTGGCCGCATGGGAAAACACTAACAGGCACGAACTCGAACGGCGGCTCGCCGCAATGCAGACCCGCCGCAGCCAGTCACACCTCGCGTTTCTCCCCGAGTTCTCCGCCCGCTTCGTTCTTCTTCACACACTTTCACACATGCTGATCAGACAGCTCAGCTTCGAGTGCGGCTACGCGTCGTCGTCTCTCAGGGAGCGCATCTACGCGGCCGTACCGGGGGGCAAGCAGCCGCCAATGGCAGGTGTACTCCTATACACCGCGGATGGCGACTCGGAAGGCTCCCTCGGCGGCCTTGTTCGAGAAGGGCAGCCCGAGCGTCTGTTCCCCACGCTTCTGACGGCAATCCAGCGTTCGCGATGGTGCTCGGCCGATCCGATCTGCCGCGAGATGGAAGCGCAGGGACTCCAAGGCCTCAACCGCGCGGCCTGCCACGCGTGCAGTTTGGTCAGCGAGACCAGCTGCATCTGTGCGAACGTGATGCTTGACCGCGCGGTTCTCATCGGCGACGGATGTGACCTGCTCGGCTTCTTCTCGGATGTCGTGGACGACATCGACGCCAGAATGTCGGAGGCAGCGTCGGTATGAGGACACCGAGCTACGAAGAGCTGAGCAAGGAGCAAGACGCGGTCTGCGTGCTGGCGCCTCTCGATAAGGCCACTATGGTCTTCGGCCCGCCCGGCACTGGGAAGACGGTCGTGGCCTTCTACAGGGCTGAGGCCGTGGCCAAGAAGAAGCAGAAGCCGACCGTGGTCATGTACAACAGCGTTCTGCATCAGTATTCGAGCAATGCGAGTACGAACAAGGCTGTACAGAATAGCGTCAACACCTGGTTCAAGTGGTTCTCGGGATGGTGGAGAAAGTCGTTCGGCGGAAAGTGGGTTCCACAGCGCGGGCGCTTTGTGTACGACTGGGATGCAGTCAAAGAGGAGGTCATGAGCCTTCCGACCGACCCCGCACGTCTCAATCGGGCAATCGACAACTGGGGCCACGTCATCGTCGATGAGGGCCAGGACTTTGCTCCCTCGTTCTACGAGGTCTGTGCGATGATGCTCTTCCATGCCGGCAGAGCAGGGAACGGGCAGTTGGCCTTAACGGTGCTGGCGGACGAGAACCAGCGACTTCAAGCGGAAACCAACTCCACGCTGGAAGAAATCCGGACGGCACTCGACCTAGACGACGAGCGGGTCTACTCGCTCACCCGCAACTACAGAAACACCTTCGAGATTGCCAAAGCGGCCGCGCACTTCTATTGCGGGCTCAGCAGTGGAATTCCAGATCCTCCTGACGGGCGACATGGCCCGGTCCCTCGCATGGTTCGGACTGCAGACCTGAATAAGTCGGTCGACCATGTGGCTCGCTTCGTCCGGAACCAATCCGACCTCGAGATCGGGATCTTCCTATCCAATACAAGGATCCAGAAGAAGTACTTCAACAAGCTCGCGCATCGGCTCGAAGACCTCGCAGGCATTCGCATGCAGCGGTTTACGAGCAATGACCCGCAACACGGGGATGCGTCAAAACTTGTGTTTGACAAGCCCGGTACGGTAACCGTTCTGTGCGATCAGAGCAGCAAGGGACTTGAGTTCGACGCTGTGTTCATCCCCGAGCTCCAGGAACGTCGTTGGGACCCTGCATCGATCGACCAGATGCGCATGCAGATGTACGTGCTCTGCTCTCGGGCAAGGCGGCATCTGGAGTTCCTGTACAGCTCCCCGGATGGAGAACGACCCCCTGTACTGGATCACTTCCCCACCCCCGAGTCCGGCGTCCTGGAGTGGATTGATGGCTAAGCGATCACGAGTCACCGCAACATCCCTGTTCGAGGACACTCCACGACTCCTGTTCGCCACGAACCGCGCCAACATTCTGCCAGTTCTCTCAAGCGGTCTCATACGAGGTCGGCAAGCCTACGAGAAGTACTACGACGACTTGCTCGAACCGGCGCGCGGGCGAATCCCCGTCTGGCGAGGCGCCGTGCCCAGTGAGTTACGTGACGCACTCACCGGCGGCGTCCGGGGTATGTACCCGGTGGTCGCCGAGCTTTCGCCGTCACTGCTGGGCCAGTCGGATGTGGTGGCCATCCGCGGCGACGGGGGCACGGTGCGGCTGACCGAACAGCAACGCCCTCAGTCTGACGACTATGGATATCTCATCGGCGGTCCCGTCCCGATCAGCGCCGTGACGACTCTTCATTTTGGCAGTCCGGATGACCTCGAGGACTTCAAGGCCCGAGACTTCGACAATGTGCTGCCGCTTCCGGCGATGGCGGTTTCGGAGGAACTGTTCGGCGTGGAGAACGCTGCGAGCATTGATCTGCTTGCCGCAATCGGATCGGCAGAGCCCGCAGCCGGCACCGCCGGAGACTTCCGACGGGTCGACTCGGCGATGGGTGCGGTCGCCATGGCGTGTCTGATGGCACCTCCACGCCCCACATCCTGGCTTTCGGCGATTGCAGATGCGCTTTCCCACTCGAAGACCAAGCGGGTGCAGCTCGCCGAGGGCGTGTCTGCGATTGCGTCGCTTCTCAGCGCCGTCCTGCACGAGCCAGCGGCTCCCGACGATTCCTCATCTGTTGACGAACGTCTCCTCTTTGCTGCGGCGAGGTACCTCCTAGCGTCTTCTCCGAAAGACGGGTGGGTCGAGACACAGGTGCTGGACGCAGTGGCGTCCGATGCTGCCGAGGGTGCCACTCCTGAGATGGCAGCGCAGATTCACAAATGGCAGGGGTTCGTTCGCTCGGTCGCAAATTCTGAGCGCGAGGCGGGTTCGCTTGATGACTCGGGCTCCGTGGTTCGCAGGGCCCTAATGCTTCTGATTCTTCGTCATGAACCGGACCGGATCATCCGATCCAGTGCCACACCGTTGCGCCCCGGCCCGACTGTGCGCGCGCTCGCCGGATCCATGTCCGGCCTCTTTTTCGGATACAGCCGGCTCTCTCGGGATGTGAAGCTGGATTCATGCGAACCGGGTCTGCTCGCCGAGCTTGCAACCTCATGGTGGTCAGCTATCGATGCACTTCCCCGGGACAAGGCGGTTTCGTCGCGGTCCAAGCTGACCGACGCGCTGCACGGCGAAGCAGCGATTCTTGTGGGAGGCAAGCCTTTGGTGATACGGGAGTCGTCGCCAGATGACATGATGATGCGGCTCTTCTACCACGCAAAAAACCTCGGGTTCGGTCTCACCTACGACATGGCCTCCGGAGGCTTCATTTACGAGCTCGCTTCTGAAACGAGGGGCAAGCCGGCCAGAACGATCCTGTTCGAGCAAGCTGCGGCTCAGGGAGAGAACCGGGCGGGTGTCCGTATCGTTACCGCATGCCTCGACTCCCGCGGACGCGGCATCAAGGTGGCTCGTAAGGAGGACGCGGTTCACCTTCTGGAGCGAAACGCGGACCCGGCGACGCGCTGCCGGTTCGCCGTTGATCCGTCTTCAGGCCACGTTCAAGTCTTGGTTCACCAGCTTCTCGACACCATGGACTCACTTGAGCTTCGCAGCCATGTGGAAAGTGTCATCAGCACGGCCGCTTCGTACGAAGCATTTTGGCAGCAGCGTCCTACCAAGAGTTCCAAGCCGACGCGCAAAAAATCTTCATCCAAGAAAGCAGATGGCACCTAAGGACGATGGCTTGGACTGAACAAGGGAGAAAAGTCAATCTTCCTCCCCGGGGGGCGATTAACACGATCCCACCCGAGGCCACCTGACGCTTAATAGCACGGCGGAGTTGCTGCATGCGTCCTGTCTTCCGCTGATTGAGTGCGCAAGTTCGGCCTCCTACCCCCTCTTCCTCATCGCCTCGATGACGGCGAGCGGGGCGAGGTGGTCGAGGTAGCGTGCGGTGGTTGAGACGGAGCGGTGGCCGAGCTGCTTCGAGATGATCGCGATGTCGACGCCCTCTTCGCGCAGCTCGACCGCAAGCGTGTGGCGAAGGCCGTGGGGGTGCACGCGCTTCGCGATTCCTGCGTGGCGTCCCAGTCTCGCAACGAGCACTCGCGCGTAGGCGGTCGTCATCGGCGCGCCGAGCGCGGCCCCCCGAAGCGAGAGGAAGACAGCACCGTTCGGCGGGGCGCCCAAGTCGCGTCGGACGCGCAGCCACTGCCCTATCGCGTCTGCGCCGAAGCGGTCGATGCCGACGGTGCGCGACCAGCCCCCCTTGCCGCGAAGCACGCGGAGGGCGCACGACGCGAGGTCGACGTCCTTCGGTTCGAGCGCGAGCGCCTCGCGCACGCGCAGCCCGGCCCGGTGGAGCGCGCAGACGAGCGCGCGGTTCCGCGTGGCGGAGGGGGAGTTCCCCTCGCACGCGCGCAGGAGCGCGGCGGCCTCGTCGCGCGTGAGCGGTTCGGGCGGGAGGCGGCGTGGCATCTGGCGTTCTCCGGGGCCGGAGCGCCAAGGGAAACTCCTTGGCCAGTTGCGCTTTGGAGGTAAAGCGCAACTACGTCAAAATACCGGGTTCGTCGCCCGCCTCAAGTCCGCACTACCGCCAAGCCATGTCAGCGTCTGGGCTTACGATTCTCGCTCAAGGCGCACCACGACCAAGGGCCGGTCCCGACCGCAGGCGGGGCACCGCCTCGATGCGGCGTAGGTTCGCGAATGCCGGCCCCGTGGTCCCCCGTGGCGCGGCTCAATGCAAAGGGCCAATCCTGGTCCGGCGGCGCACTCGCGGCACGAGGGGGCCGCGTCGCCCGGGTTGGCGGCGAGCCGTTCGAGGCGGCGAACGCGGCTCCGGAGCGACGGTCCCGTCACGGCGCCCCTCCTTCGCCGGGCCCGCGGGCCGCGAACTCGAGGTCCTCGATCCGCGACGCCAAGTCGTCGAGTTCCACGCCCTCCCGCCCGAAGCGCAGGATCGCCGTCGCGGCGGCGACGCGGGCGCTCGCGCTGGATTTCGGGTCGGCCACGATCCTTGCCAGTGCTTGCGCCGCGAGCGCTCCGTACCGCTGGGTCAGGCCGATGGCCTGGTCGAACGCGCCGCGACGAGCCGCCCGGTACTCGCGCGCGAAGAGGGGCTCGCGGAGCCATCGGTGCAGCGTGCGCTCCCCCACCCCCGCTGACTCGGCCGCCTTGGCGACGCTCGGCTCGGCCAGAAGGCATGCGATCGCGCGTTCCTGCCTCGGCGTCAGGCCCGCGCCCTGGGTGCGGCCGTCTCGATCTCTCTGTGCCATTCGGAGGCCCCGGTGCACGGTGTCAGATGTCGGCCGATCGCTCGGCTTTGCGCCCTGTGAATTTCTCCCAGCGCTCGACGATGACGTCGCAGTACGCGGGGTCGATCTCCATCAGCCGTGCCGCGCGCCCGGTGCGCTCGCACGCCATCAGCGTGCTCCCGCTGCCCCCGAAGAGGTCGAGCACACGCTCCCCGGGGCGCGACGAGTACTGGATCGCCCGCTCGGCGAGTTCGACGGGTTTCTCGGTCAGGTGCACCATCGACTGGGGGTTGACCTTCTTCACCTGCCAGACGTCGGTCGCGTTGTTGGGGCCAAGGTAGACGTGGGTCGCGCCCTCGCGCCACCCGTAGAAGCACCACTCGTGGTCGCCCATGAAGTCCTTGCGCGTGAGCACCGCGTGCATCTTGTGCCAGATGATCGCCTGCGAGAAGTACAGCCCGCTCGTCTTGAGCGCCCCTGGGTAGTTGGCGACGTTCGCGTACCCGCCCCAGATGTAGAACCCGCGACCTGGCTCGAGAACCCTCGCCGCGTTGCCAAACCATGCCAAGAGCAGCCGCGCGAACTCCTCGTCGGTCACGAAGTCGTTGACGAGCGGACGGTCCTTCGCGCGCATCTTCCGGTCGGTTGGCCTCGCCTTCTCGGGGTGGCGCGCCAGGTCGAACTTCTGGTGGTGCCTGCCCCCCGCTCCGCCTTTCTTCTCCGGCGCCGAGAACGAGGAGTTGCCCGCCGCGATCGCGTTGTTCGAGCGCGGCTCGACCTTCACGTTGTACGGCGGGTCGGTGTTGAGCAGATGAACGGTCTGGCCGCCGAGCAGGCGGTCGACGTCGGACTCGGACGCGCTGTCGCCGCAAAGGAGCCGGTGGTCGCCAAGGATCCAGAGGTCGCCGGGCTTCGTGATCGGATCGTCGGGCGGTGATGGGACGTCGTCGGGGTCAACGAGTCCGTCGCGCGGCTCTTCGCCGAGGATCGACAGGAGTTCGTCGTCGCCGAAGCCAAGAATGGACCAGTCGAGGTCTGCAAGGCCGGGCAGGTCCTTCAACTCGGCGATCTCGACCGGGAGGATGTCGAGGTCCCACGACGCGAGTTCGGCGACCTTATTGTCGGCAATCCGGTAGGCCCGAGCCTGCTCGGGCGTAAGGTCGCGCGCGACGTGGACGGGAACGGCGTCCATTTCGAGTTGGCGCGCCGCCTTCCATCGCGTGTGCCCGCACACGATGACGTTGTCGGCATCGACGACGATCGGCTGGCGGAACCCGAAGCGCCGTATGCTCTCGACTACGGCGGGAACCGCGGCGTCGTTGAGGCGCGGGTTGCGGTCGTACGCACGGATGGCGTCCACGGAAACGAGCTCGATCTGCATGTGTGACCCTCGGTGATTTGTGACCGCCGCGCACTGTCGCGACGGTTCACAGTGTGTCTTCTGATCGGATTTCTTCCTGTCTTCGGAATGACTCTGCGCGCACAGTTGAGACTACCGCGACGGTGCGCGGCGGTGCGCTCAGACGTCGGACTCCTTTATCGCGATGCCCTCGTAGAACGAGTCCTTCGTGCTGCGCCGGCGTTCGATCCGACAAACCGCGCCGAGTTGGCGTCCGAAGTTCTGCTTCGTGCCTGGCGCCATGCCGTTGGACTCGCACCACGAGCACCAGGCTCGGAACACGTCGTCGACCGGCACTCGTCGATTGCTCCCGACAAGGCAGCATTCGTTTATGAATGCAAGCACCGGTGACCCAGCCTCCGCCATTCCGGTCTTGGTCTCGACCGACGACTCGGGAGAGGTCAGTCGCCCGCGAGAACGGAGTCGATGCCAACCTTCGATGGCCCAGTTCAGTATTCCGGGCAGTTCCTCCAACAACTGGGACGCGAGTTGGAGGTTTTCCTCCCCCAAGAAGCTTCGTCTCAGCCTCAACGCCTCGAACCTGCTCGCGAGCGCGCCGCTGGTGTCCGCGACCTCGGGGATCTCGTTGGTCAGAAACATGACGCGAGTTGGAAGACGGACGGTCAGTGAGGGCAGGTGCTTTCGATCCACGGTGATGACGTCTTCGCCCGAGACGCACAGCAACCGTTCGACGAGCGTCGTCATCGCGTGACCGGTGAACCTGGCATCGCTCACGATCGCCAGCGACTTTCCCACAAGCGGCTGGAGTCCGAAAGATCCGGTCAATCCTCCGACGGTCGGGGCGACGCAATTTCCCGCGCCCACCAAGGCCTGCAAGACACGGGCGATCGTCCCCTTTCCGGATCGGGGCGGCCCAACGATGAGAAGCATCTTCTGGAGCGACGTGTCGGGAGTGAGGCAATACCCGAACCACTGCTGAAGCAGGTCGATCGCCTCCCGATCACCGCCGAACAGCTCGTCGAGAAACGTCAGCCACCGGGACGGCGAACGCGCCTTCGGCTCGAAGTCGAAGTCGAGTCCCGTTGTTGTGAAGAGCGTGGGCGTGGGCTCGATCCATTCTCCTGTCGGGAGATGCAGAGTGCCCGACGGACAGACCAGCAATTCGGCGGGGTTCGGCAGATCGGCGTCCGCGCTGAGCCAACAAGGGCACCTCGTTTCCGCGACATGCACAAGGCTCGCAACGCTCTGAACGACCTCCGCTGCGGCACGGGGGTTCGCCTTGAATCGGACAAACGTAAGGTTTCGAGACTTGGACCGAGACACGGGCGTCAGCGCCTCGTCCAGCCAAGGCAGCGCCATTGCATGTAGTCCGGCGGCCGGGATCGAGACGAACTTGTTTCGCTCCCACACATAGAACTCGTCTTGCCAGTGCGCGAGAGTAAACCGCTCTGGATGGTCAAAGTGCTCCCGAAGAAAGGCCTTGGCGGACGGCACCGTCTGGCCGGCCCGCACGATGATCCGACCGGTAGACGGATCACGAGTTCCCAGGAACTCGCGGATGTCGTACGTCTCACGACCGCTTGCGACATCGCTGCACATGATTGCCGGAGTCGAGCCAAAGCCCTCCCGACTCAGTTCGCGCGCCGCGGCGGAAAAGTCCGTGGAATGCTCCAGATACGCCCTGACGGCGAACCGGGTGTACGCACGCCCTGCATCGAATGGCTCGGCATTCGACGAGAACACATAGAAGTGCGTCCCGTTGAGCGTCGCGCTGGTGCCCCACTCCTTACCCGGGCGGGTCCAGTGCTCGTTCGTGCCATTCGATACGAAACGACGCCACCCATGTCGCTCGAGCAGCGGCCCGATGTCGCCGCGCAGGTTGAAGTCGTCTCCCGGCCTAAGCGAAGCCGACTTGCTTCGGTCCGGCGTTGGCAGCGGGCCGTCGACGATCTCAGGCATCCGCTCGTCGAGCATTCGCGCGCAAACTAGAAGCAGTTCGCGCTCGTCCGCGGTGATGCTCGGGACCTCAGCGAAGTTCCCCCGCACGAGGTCGTACCCCGGAGACGGCGCACAGAGAACCAGGCCTCCCTCGCCGCGGGTCTCGATGAGGACTTTCTTCGAATGGTCCATCGCCAACTTCTGCACGGGCTCAACGCCGCTCGGGCAGCGGTACAACACGTGGAGTCCGCCCGACTGCGTCTTCTGAATTATCAAGCGACTGACGAGGCCTTCCCGTTCGGACGCGACGAGCTTGTTCCACTCGTCGAATGCCCGACCCTGCTGGTCGAAGTCGATAGCCTCGAGGTTGCCGGACACTTCACCGCAGACGATGCAGAGAGAGTCGTGCCGCGCCTTCGGCTCGAACCAGCGGTCGATTTCCTCATCCGACGGAAGCCGACGTTGGAAGTCCCTCCAGCCAGACAGCGCGGGGCGCTTGTCCTTGAGAAGGGCGGGAAGCACACACAGACCGGCGTCGAGATACATCGCCGCGCTGGGTGTGAAGTCGCCTTGCATCACAGGCCCTCCGCGTCGAGCTGGTCGTTGATTTCGGTCTGGCGCTTTTCGAAGCTGGACTTCGTGCTCGAGTCATCCCGTCGACACGGGCGTGGGCGGCGCTTCGGAGCGGCGCCGGCCTCAGCCCAGCGATCGGACGACGATTCGTCGTTGAGCGCAAAGTGCTCGACATCGGCGGCCGCGAGCCGCTCGCGGAACTCGTCGAGCCACTGCCTGCTCGTGAACAGTTTGCCCCCCTCGCGAACGTGCTTGAGCCGGATGACCTCGCCGGTTCGAGAACGGACCCCCTGCCGGCACCATCGCCAGATGCAGTTAGGTGAGACGCCCCCGTGAGTCAGGCGGGGCGCTTGGGAGAGGGTGAGAAAGTTGGTTCCGTGGCGATCATTGCCTCCGAAAGTG
>JBQLZI010000013.1:0-21122 GCA_052168195.1 Phycisphaerales bacterium | reverse complement strand
GTCGATCCAGCCGTACGAGTGGAGTTCGGTCTGGTCGACGGCGAGTTGCTGGCGGGCCTGACCGCCGAGATCGATCTCGGTGGCGACGGCGACCTCGCGCTGCTTCCACTGCTCGAAGAAGAAGATGAGGATGATGATCGCGCCGAAGACGCCGACGAAGAGCGCGAGCAGCCAGCCGAGCAGCGCCGGACCGGAGATCTCGCCGTGGGCCACTTGGGGCGCGGGCTCGTCGCCGCCACCGTGCTTGTGCCACGAATCGGTGGTGTGGGCGGGATCCGGGGCGTGTGGATCAACCTCGAAGGCGTGTGACATTGGCTCGCGTGCTCCGGGGCGGTGAGAGTCCCGTGTTCAGGGGCCTATGGGCCCGAGATGATAGGTTCGTCGTTCCGGGAAATCAGATGTAATTCTTGTGTGACAGTGACCAGGGGAGCCGTGGGTCCTTGAGCGGGATCAGCGGGCCGGACGCGACCTGGCGGATCATCCAGCCCAGAACCAGCAGCGCCGGGCCGAACGGGGCGACGAAGTCGATCCAGGTGACCGCGAGCGGGCCGCCGTAGTAGAAGGTCTTCGCGACGCCCTCGACGGCGGGCTCGGTGAGTTGCGGGCGGACGATCCAGAACATCTCAAGCAGGTGCATCCCGAGCAGCCAGAGGCACGCGAACGCGAGGAACCCGGGCTTGCGGCGGACGGGGCGCGGCAGCAGGAAGAGGAAGGGCAGGATGAACTTGCCCAGCACCAGCGCGGTCGAGACCGTCATCCAACCCTCGGTGCGCCGAGCGGCGACCCACGAGGTCTCTTCGGGGATGTTCGCGTACCAGATCAGGAAGTACTGGGAGAACGCGATGTACGCCCAGAAGACCGTAAAGCCGAACATCAACTTGCCCAGGTCGTGGAAGTGCTCCTGCGTGACGACGCCGTGGAGGCGTCCGCGGAACGACGTGAGCGTGATGAGGATCAGCGTGGTGAGGCAGATCGCGGAGAGGAAGTTGCCCGCGAAGAAGTAGACGCCCCACATGGTGCTGAAGAAGTGGTAGTCGAGGGACATGAGCCAGTCGAAACCGGCGAACGCCACGGTGAGGGCGTAGAGGACCATGCCCCAGTGGCTGATGCGCTGGGCCTTGAGGAACTTCCACTTGTCGCCGTCGGTGTCGACATCGCGCGAGAGTTTGTTCATCGCGTGGGCGAGACCGATCCACACGGCGAAGTAGACGACGTAGCGGATGAGGAAGAAGAGCGGGTTGAGGAAGACCGCCTTGTGCTCGTAGATGACGTCGCCCTGCGTGTAGGCGGGGTCCTGCCACTTGAAGAGGTACTCGCCGAAGAAGAGCATCGGCAGGCCGAGCACGGCGAGGATCAGGAACGTCGAGGGGCGGCAGAGGTTCTCGAACTGGCGCCTGATGGTGACGCCCCACCCGCCGTTGGTCAGGTAGAGGGCCATCACGAAGCCGAGCGCGCCGAGGGCGATGCCGCAGGCGAAGGTGTAGCCGACGTGGTAGGCGTAGAACGCGGCCTTGGCGGCGAACTTGTCGCCGGTGAACGCGGTGACGGCGGCGATGGCGATGACGAGCGCGCCGAGCGCCATGAGCGCGACGGAGAAGAGGCGGCCGGACTCTCTGGGGAGTTCGATGTTGTCGCGCGCGAGGAGGGCCGAGGTGTCGAGGTGGTGCGCGTGGCTCACTGCGCGTTCTCCTGACCGGCGGGTTGCTGGGTGCTGATCGCGGCGCCGCGGCTGCGCTCGAGTTCCTGACGCTGCGCGGTCGGGACGGAGTCGATCGAAGCCTTGCGCGCGTTCTGGAGGGCGCGGAAGTAGGCGACGACGGCCCAGGCCTCACGCTCGCTGATCTGCTGGCCGTAGGCGGGCATCTTCAGCGGGGGCAGCTGGCCCGGCGCGTTGGCGAGGCCGTTGCGGATGACGTGAAAGATGTACCCGTCGGCGCCCTTCTCGCCGCCCGGCTGATACTGCGGGCCGTGGAAGTCGGGCAGCGGGTAGGACCACTGGAGGCCGACGGCGCCCTTGCCGCTGCCGGTCGCGCCGTGGCAGACGATGCAGTAAATGTTGTACTTCTTCATGCCCAACTGCATGAGTTCGGGCGTGACGGGCAGCGGAATGGTCGCGACGTACTCGCCGTTCGCGTCGATGCCGCGGTACACGGCGCTGTCCTCGCGAAGGATGTCGGCGCGGGTGCGCTCGATGCGCTCCAGCGAGTAGGGCTGGGCGGCGGGGTCGCTCCAGGAGAGTTCCGCCTGCTCGCCGAAGGCGATCGTGCCCGGGACGGGGTTGCGCATGGCGCGGCCGTCGGCGAAGAACTCGCTCTCGGCCTGGGCCTTGAGCTTGGGCTGATCGTCCATGTCGGGGAAGAACTGGCGGGGCCGCTCTTCGGTGCGGTCGCCGCGGCAGCCGGCGACGGCGACGACGCACAGCCCCGAGAGGGCGAGCGCGGCGGCGTGCTTGAGGGTGAGGTTCGCCATGGGGTTCACTGGCTCTCCTCCACGGTCTCGACCGACGTGGCGCCGGCGCGACGGAGGAACTCGCGGGTTTCGTCGAGGTTGAACTGCGGGTCGGTGGACTCGATGGCGATGAAGAACTTGTCGTCGGAGACGGACAGGAACTTCGGCTTCGAGAACAGCGGGTGGTGCCAGCGCGGGAGGTTGTTGAGCACGAGCATGCCGCCGATCGCGCCGATCGACGCGAAGAGCACGGACAACTCGAAGAGCACGGGCACGAAGGGCTCCCACGCGCTGTAGGGCTTGCCCTGCACCGCGAGGGGGTAGTCGACGGCGGTCGTCCAGTACTGCAGACCCCACGAGGCGCAGAACCCGAGGAGGGCCATCGTCCCCACGATGAACGACACGCGGCTGGGCTTGAGGCCCATCGCCTCGTCGAGCGCGTGCACGGGGAAGGGCGAGTACGCGTCCCACTTGCGGTAGCCCGCGTCGCGGACGGCCTCGCAGCCGTGGGTGAGGGTCGAGGGGTTCTCGAACTCCGCGAGGAGCCCCCAGACGATGCTGCCTTGCTGGGTGCGGATTGCGGCGCTGGCCATGATCAGTATCCCTCCCCTTGCGACGGGTGGGCGCCGCGGTGCGCGGGCGCGTCGCCGGAGTGCGCGTGGGGGTCGCGGTCGTACATGGGGTCGTGCGGGTCGGCGGCGGGGATGACGTTCTTGAGTTCGCTGATCGCCATCATCGGGAGGAAGCGGACGAAGAGCAGGAAGAGGGTGAAGAAGAGGCCGAAGGAGCCGATCATGGTCGCCCACTCGACGATCGTCGGGTAGTACATGCTCCAACTCGACGGGAGGAAGTCGCGGTGGAGCGACGTGACGATGATCACGAAGCGCTCGAACCACATCCCGATGTTCACGAAGATCGTGACGATGAAGATGAACCACGGGGTGGTGCGGCACCACTTGAACCAGAAGACCTGCGGGCTGATGACGTTGCAGGAGACCATCGTCCAGTAGGCCCACCAGTACGGACCGGTGGCGCGGTTGATGAACACGTCGAGTTCGTACTGGTTCCCGCCGTACCAGGCGATGAAGAACTCCATCGCGTACGCGAACCCGACCAGCAACCCGGTGAGGGTAATGATCTTGCACATGTTCTCGAGGTGCCGCAGCGTGAGCAGGTTCTTCATCCCCGGGTAGAGCTCACGCATGGGGATCATGAGCGTGAGCACCATCGCGAACCCGGAGAAGATTGCGCCGGCGACGAAGTACGGCGGGAAGATCGTGGTGTGCCAGCCCGGGATGACCGAGACGGCGAAGTCGAAGGACACGATCGAGTGCACGGAGAGCACGAGCGGGGTCGCGAGGCCGGCAAGGAGGATGTAGGCCTTCTCGTAGTTCCACCAGCCGCGGTAGGAGAAGCGCCAGCCCATCGAGAAGATGCCGTAGGCGTAGGCGGCGATGCGCCCGGTGGGCACGGAGAGGGGGCCGAGTTTCGCGGTCTTGGTGATGTTCCGGATCGCGCGGTCGCGGAGCGTCGCGAGGTCGGGGATCAGGCCCATGTACCAGAACAGCAGCGAGACGGTGAAGTACGTCGAGACGGCGAACACGTCCCACAGCAGCGGGGAGCGGAAGTTCGGCCAGATGACATTGCTGTTGGGCACCGGGAAGAGGAACCACGCGAACCAGACGCGTCCGACGTGGATGCCCGGGAACGTGCCCGCGCAGATGACCGCGAAGATCGTCATGGCCTCCGCGGCGCGGTTGATCGAGGTGCGCCACTTCTGCTTGAAGATGCAGAGGATCGCGGAGATCAGCGTGCCCGCGTGGCCGATGCCGACCCAGAACACGAAGTTGGTGATGTCGAAGCCCCAGCCCACGGGGGTGTTGAGGCCCCACACGCCGACGCCGGTGATGAACAGGTAGAGGATCGAGAGGCCAAGCAAGCCGGCGACCATCGACGCGAGCCCGAAGAACGGGATCCAGATCTTGGGCTGGGGGTTCTCCGCCCAGCCGCAGATGGTGTCGGTGATGGACGAGAACGTCGGGCGCCCGAGGACGAGCGGCGGCTCGACGGCGGGGTCCGTGATCAGCGTGCCGTCGCCAACCTCGCCGTTGGCGTAGGGCGAGTCGGGGGCAAGGCCCGCGAGCCGGGCGGCGTTCGCCTGGTCGGGGTGCATCGTGCTCATGCGAGGACTCCCGCGATGACGGTCTTGAGCGCGCTGCGGCGCGAGGGATCAGCAGGCAGGACAGAGAGGGACATCTTGTGGCCCGGGTCGGCGGCCTTGCGGGCCGGGTCGAGGAAGGAGTGCTCCCCGCCGTGCGCGGGCGCGGCGTGGTCGCCTTCGTGGTGCTCCGCGCCGTGGTGGAAGGGATTGTCGTTGGGCGTGCGGATGGCCGGGTTGGGGTTGCGCAGGCGGACCATGTGGGTGGTGCGCGGGCGGGTGTTGAGGTAGGCGAGGACCATGTAGGAGCGGCCGTGGTCGCGGAGTTGGCTGACGCGCGAGTCGGCGTTGGTGATGTCGCCGAAGGTGATGGCGTCGGCGGGGCAGGCCTGCTCACACGCGGTCTGGAAGTAGCCGTCGGGGATGCGGCCGAGCGCGTTGATCTTGGGATCGATCTTGGACTCGACGCGCGCCTTGTTGATGCGCTGGATGCAGTACGAGCACTTCTCCATCACGCCGCGCGAGCGGACGGTGACGTTGGGGTTGTACTGCATCTGCCGGACGAGATCGACCTTCTCACGCATGCGGGCCGGGATCCACTGGCCGTTCGGCGGCTTGGGCGCGCCCTTGAGGCCCTCGGCGATCTGGCCGTACTCGGCGGGGTAGGTCTTGGTCGCGTAATCAAACCAGTTGAAGCGTCGAACCTTGTAGGGGCAGTTGTTGGCGCAGTAGCGGGTGCCGATGCACCGGTTGTACGCCATGTTGTTCGTGCCCTCGACGCCGTGGACGGTGGCGTTGACGGGACAGACGGTCTCGCAGGGCGCGTTCTCGCAGTGGACGCAGGCGACGGGCTGGATGTACATGCCCGTCTCGTGGCCGTGCGCGGTCTCGACGTCGGCGAAGTAGCGGTCGACGCGGATCCAGTGCATCTGGCGGTTGCGGTTGATCTCGAACTTGCCGACGACGGGGATGTTGTTCTCCGCCTGGCAGGCCGTGATGCACGAGCCGCAGCCCGAGCACATGGTGAGGTCGATGCTCATCCCCCACTGCTGACGGACCGACTGCTGGTCGATCTCGGTGGTGCCGGGGATGGTCTTGCCCACGTTGCGGTTGTTGCCTGCGGCGTCGACGGTCTCGTACTCGAGCGTCTGGTCCGGCTTGTACACGTCGCGGTTGAGCGGCGTGTGCGACTCGGTGCCCAGGCGCGCGGCGAACGGCATGATCTTCGTGTTGCCGTACGAGTCCTTCTCTTTGACGATCTCGTCGCCGAACTTCTGCCACGCGGCGAGGTCGACCTCGCGGAGGATGTCGCGGCCTTCCATCGACTGGTGGTTCTGCGTGCTGGCGAGCAGGTAGTCGCCGCCGATCTTCTCGACGGTGACGCCTGTCGCGGCGCGCATCGCGGCGGTCGAGGTGAGCGGGTAGGCGTTGAAGCCGCGGCCTTCGGCGATGCGCCCGCCCGCGGTGCGCCCGAGGCCCGTCTCGACGACGAGCGTGTTCTCGGCGACGCCCGGCTGGACCCAGACGGCGAACTCGGCGGAGCGGCCCCCCACCGAGATGCGGACCATGTCGCCGCGGCTCAGGCGCAGGCGCTTGGCGGTCTCGGGGTTGATCATCACCGGGTTGTCCCAGCACACCTTGGTGATGGGGTGCGGCGTCTCGTGGAGCCACGGGTTGTTGGTGTGCTTGCCGTCGCGGATGTACGGGTGGGGCGTGATGACGAGTTCGAGTCCGTCGCTGCCCGCGGCGCCGAGCCCGGCGCGGACCTCGTCGGCGACGCGCGGGGCACGGACCGAGGGGCTGACCTTGCGGGCGGCGGTGTTGGGGACGACGCCGTCGTGCAGGGCGCGGCGCCAGGTGCGCTCGAACGCGTCGCCGTCCTGGCGAAGCGTGGACTTCCACGTGTTGCGGACGATGTCGTACCCGTCGGCGTCCTGCGAACCCAGGAGCATCGCGAGGAGTTCGATCTGCGACTTGCTCTGGAAGAGCGGCGCGATCATGGGCTGGATGGGGCTGATCGTGCCGTCGGCGGCGCGGGCGTCGCCCCACGCCTCGAGGAAGTGCGACTCGGGGAGCGACCAGCGCGCGAGTTTCGATGTCTCGTCGGGGTTGGCGCCGTGGTAGACGACGGTGCGCGCCTTGGCGGCGGCGACGGAGAAGTTCAGGTCGCCCGGCGCGGAGTAGGCGGCGTTGACGCCGAGGATGACGAGCGTCTCGACGCGGCCCGCGTTGAGATCGGCGACGAGGCGGGCAAGCGCTTCGACGCCAGCGCCGCGGTCGGCGTCGCCCGAGGACGTGTAGGAGACTGTCGAGCCGACGCAGCCGAGCGCGTCGTGCATGGCGTGCGCGAGGGCGTGGCACCACGCGGGGAGTTGCTCGCCGACGAGGATGGCCGCAGCGCCGCGGTTGGCGACGAGGTCGTCCGCGAGGGCGTTGAGCCACGCGTCGTGGGCGTCATCGCGGGCGTCGGCGACCGCGGAGGCGAGCCCGCCGCCGGCGCCGAGTCGCGCCATGACCTTGCTCGCGAGCGCGGCGAGGAAGCCGGGAATCTGCGAGGGCGGGAGCGCGAGGCGGTGGTCGGCGTTGCCGCCGGTGAGCGTCATGGCCGACTCGACCGCGTAGAGGCGGTTCATGGTCGAGTGGGCGGCGTCGTCGCTGTGGACCTTGCGTCCCTGCGCGAACCCGCGGGCCTCGGCGAGCGCGCCCGGCTCGAGCAGGAAGTCGTCGGCGAAGGAGACGACGACCTTGGCGCGCGAAAGGTTGCGGAGGGTCGCGTGCTCGCCGCCGAACGCGAGCGAGGCGCCGGCGCGGGAGGCGTCGGCGTCGGAAGGGTCGTATTCAACCCAGCGGGCGCGGGGCCAGCGTTCGAGGACGCGGGCGCGCATGGCGTCGCGGGTGGGCCCGCCCGAACGGTCGGCGAGGAAGGCGAGCCCTTCGCCGCCGGACGCGTTGAACGAGTTGAAGTTGGTCGAGGCGAACTCGGCGAACTGCGCCCAGGTGCGCTCGGCCTCGCCTTCAAGGGGAGTCTTGAGGCGATCGTTGTCGTAGAGGTTGAGGACGGCGGACTGCGCGAAGACGTCGCTTTTGCCCTGGTTGTTGGGGTGAAGGGGGTTGCCTTCGAGTTTGATCGGGCGGCCGTTGACCGTGCGGGCGAGCAGGCCCTGCGCGCCGCGGATGGAGGGCATCGCGGTCGCGTAGAAGAGCGGGTTGCCCGGGACGATGTCCTCGGGCTCCTTGTTGTACGCGAGGATCTTGTGAGCCGGTCGACGGCAGGCGGCCATGCCGGCGACGCCCGCGAGCGCGAGCGACGCGCTCATGATCTTGATGAACTCGCGCCGGGTCTCTTCGTTGAGTTCGGACGCGCCGGGCAGGAACTCGCGCTCGAGGTGCTCGCGGAACTCGGGCGTGTCGGCGACGTCGTCGATGGAGCGGTAGAAGCGAGCGCCGGTAGCGGCCGAGTGATCGGGCGCGACGCGTGGCTTGAGGGCGGGCTTGCCCTGCTTCTTCGACGATGGGCACTGGTCTTGGTTGCTCATGGGCGTGGCTGCTCGCCTGCTGAGACTCTGAACGGCGCGGCGTTTGCCGCGGGGAAGTCAACGCGTGGGGTGTGAACGAGGGATCAGTAGTGGCACGCGGCGCAGTGCTGGGGAGGCAGGTTGCGCAGGCGCTGCTTGACGAGTTCGACGCCGGTGGTCTGGGCGTAGTTGGGCTGCGACAGCAGCGACTCGACGGTGCGCAGGTCGGTGACCTTGACCTGCGTCGTGTCGACCATGAACTGCTCGGGGTTGCGGTGGCACTCGAGGCACCAGCCCATCGAGAGCGATTCCTTCTGGAACACGACGGGCATGGTGTCGATGCGGCCGTGGCACGAGTAGCAGGAGACGCCGGCGTTCACGTGGGCGGAGTGCGGGAAGTGGGCGTAGTCGGGGACCTTGTGGATGCGGTCCCACTCGATGGGCCGTCCGGACTCGTAGGCGCCGCGGACCTGCGCGAGGCCCGCGTTGACCCAGTGGGCGCTGGGGCTCTGGCCGTCGGCGCTCGTGGCCTTGGCGAGGTAGCCGGTGAGCGAGTCCACGGCGGTGTGGCAACTCATGCAGGTGCTGGTCTGCGGCACGTTGGCGTGGTAGCTCTCTTCCACGTGCGTGTGGCAGTACCGGCAGTCCATGCCGAGCTGGCCGGCGTGGATCTGGTGGCTGAAGGGCACGGGCTGTTCGGGCTGATACCCGACTTCCCAGAACTTCGGGGTGAAGTAGTACCAGACGATGGCGACGGCCGTGCAGAGCCCGCCGAATGCGGCGAGGCCGAGCACTTCGCGCAGCCGGTTGGTCCACTTGGGGAAAATGGTTGTCACCGCTCGGAGTCCTTGACCGAAGCGAAGCGGGGGCGCGTCGGCCCGCGCCGACGACGAAACAGGATCGGTCCGCCCCTCCTCTCAGAGTCCGAAAACGGAGTTTCGGAGGCCTTCTGGGAGGGTTGGGAGCGAGCCTATTCTTGCGAGACCGTATTGAGTGCTTGTTGGCCGAAAATTGCAAGCCGGGTAAGCGGCTGCTAGCCAAATGAGACTGAGTCGCAACCGATCGACGCTGCCGAGCCATCGGAACCGATGACGCCGCGACGGTAGGCGACCCGAACACCCGGAAGAGAACTCCCCATGGTCACCACCCAGGTCCGTCCGCTGGCTCACTCCCCCGCCGCCGCCGCGATCACCCTCGGGTTCGCGATCGCCGTCTTCGCCGCTGCGGTCGGGTTCTTCACCCACCTGCCGGAGTTGCGCGCCCCCTCCCCGATGGTGTTCTTCGCGCTCGCGGCGACGATACTGCTGGTCGCGGGACACTTCGGGGCGCGGGTCGCGCGGAACCGCTCGGCGCTGGTGGGCGCCGGGGGCGGGCTGGCGGGCGGGATCGTGCTCCTCATGATGCTTGGGTCGGTGCTGGCGGGCGAGGACGGGCCGGACACATTCAAGGACAACGCGGCCACGATCGTGCTGGGGTGGCTGGCGTTCGCGGCGGCGCTGGGCGCCGTCGGCGGGGCGCTGGGCGGGTACACCAAGCTCCACCGCGGCGCGACGCTGCCCGACGGCAAGCCCCGTGACTGGCACGCGACGTTTCTGAAGGTGACGGCGTTCGCGTTCGTTCCGCTGATCGTCGTGGGCGGCGCGGTGACGAGCAAGGAGGCGGGGATGGCCGTGCCCGACTGGCCGGCGTCGTTCGGGCACAACATGTTCCTGTACCCCTTGAGCAAGATGACCGGCGGGATCTATTACGAGCACGCGCACCGGCTCATCGGGTCGCTCGTGGGCGCGACGGTGCTCGCGGCGTTCCTCTTCACGCTGATCGCGGATCGGCGGAAGTGGATGTGGGGCCTGGCGCTGCTCGGGGGCGTCTTTGTCGCGATCCAGGGGTACATCGGGGGCGCGCGGGTTTTCCTCGACAACCGCGTGCTGGCCGCGCTGCACGGCGTGAGCGGGCAACTGATCTTCGCACTGTTCGTCGCGATCGCGGCGTTCGCGAGCGTGCGCTGGAAAGCGAACGAGCCGAAGCGTCCCGGCGCGCGGCCGGGCTGCGGGCGGTTCATCACGGTGCTGCTGCTCGTGCTGCTGACGCTGCAGTTGCTGCTTGGCGTGATGACGCGGCACTTCGAGGGAACGTCGGGCTACATGCACGCGCTGATCACGCACATGGTCAACAGCGTGCTGGTCGCGGCCGTCGCGGTCGGCGCGGGGCTGCGCACGAGGCAGTGCCTCGCGCCGAGTCTTGATGCGCGCAGCCCGGACCGGCTGACGCGCGTGGTGGGCACGGGCGTGATGCACACGACGATTTTGCAGATGCTGCTGGGCGTGGGCGCGGCGGGCGTGGTGTTCGTGTGGCGCGAGACCGACCCGTGGCCCGAGGTGCTCATCACCACGGCCCACCAGGCGAACGGTGCGGCGCTGCTCGCGCTCGCGACGCTCGCGGCAGTGTGGACGCGCCGTCTCGTGCTGCCGAAGTCGACGCAGGCGCCGACGCCCGCGGTCGCGGCGACCTGATCGGACCTTCCCCACTCTCAGACATGCACGAGTCTGCGCCCCGGAGCGTCGATGTACAATGTCGGCATGACCACGACGCGGGTGATTTCGGCGATGGCGCTGCTGACGTGCGCGGGGAGTGCGTTCGGCCAGACGTCGTTCGATCCCCTGGGGCCGCGGATCCCGCAGGGTCCGGGCGTGCCCGGGCTGCCGGGCTCGGGCGGGCTCCGCGAGGTCGACGCGGGCGTCGCGGACGTCGACCCGTTGCGGACAAGTCTGTACTACACCGGCTCGCAGGCCGATCTGCGCTCGCCGCTGGGGTTCGATCGCGTGTTCGTCGGCGCCGACGGGCGGTACTACCGCATCAGCGGGTCGATCGTCGCGGCGTTCGATCGGTCGCAGTATGTCGCGGATGCGAACGGCGTGTACCCGGAGATCCCCGCGGGAACGGTGTTCTACACCGGGGGGCTCCCGCCCGAAGCCACGGGCAACGGCGCGCCGCTGGAGGCGCTGCCGAACGCGACTCTCCGCGCCACGGGGCGAGTGGACGCGCGTGTCGGCGGGATCGCGACGCAGCGCGCCGGCGCGCCGCAGCGCGAGATCGGGCACGGCGGGATCGCGTACACCTCCGGCAGCGAGATGCCGCTGAGCCGCGAGCGCGACGAGGCGCCGCGTGAGCCGACGATCGCGACCGACGAGGAGTATCGCGCCGCGCGGTTGGCGGTGCTGCTCAACCGCGCGCGTTCGAAGTGATCGGAATCAGGAATCCGACGAGCGCTGGGTGCGCTGCTGGTCGCCGCCGCCGCTGATCGCGGTCCGCATGTCGGTGTCGGACTGGATGTTGCGGATGCGGTAGTAGTCCATGACGCCAAGGTTGCCCTGCTCGAAGGCGCCCGCGATGGCGAGGGGGATCTTGGCTTCGGCCTCGACGACCTTGGCGCGGTTCTCCTGCACCTTCGCGCGGTTCTCCTGCTCGACGGCGAGCGCGAGGGCGCGACGCTTCTCGGCCTCCGCCTGGAAGCGCTTCTTGTCGGCCTCGGCCTGGTCGGCCTGGATGATGGCGCCGATGTTCTGCCCGACGTCGACGTCCGCGATGTCGATCGAGAGGATCTCGAACGCGGTGCCCGCGTCGAGGCCCTTGCTCAGCACGGTCTTGGAGATGCGGTCGGGGTTCTCGAGCACCTGCTTGTGCGTGGTCGCGGAGCCGATGGTCGTGACGATGCCCTCGCCGACGCGCGCGACGATGGTCTCTTCGGTGGCGCCGCCGACGAGCCGGGCGATGTTGGCGCGCACGGTGACGCGGGCGCGGACCTTCAACTGGATGCCGTCCTGGGCGACGGCGTCGATGGTGGCGCGGCCGGAGGCGGCGGCGGGGCAGTCGATGACCTTGGGGTTCACGGAGGTCTGGACGGCGTCGAGGATGTCGCGGCCCGCGAGATCGATCGCGCAGGCGGTGTCCCACGGGAGTTCGATCTTGGCGCGGTCGGCGGCGATGAGGGCGTTGATGACGCTTGGCACGCGGCCGCCGGCGAGGTAGTGGGTTTCGAGCTGGCGGGTGGAGATGTCGAGGTTGGCCTTCACCGCGCGGATGCGCCCGTAGACGATGATCCGCGGGTCGACCTTGCGGAGGCGCATCCCGATGAGGTCCCAGAGGGCGACCTTGGCGCCCGAGAAGAGGGCCTGAATCCAGAGGTTCAGGAACTGGCCGATGACGATCAGCAGGACGAGCGCGATGATCGCGGCGACAACAAGAAGGCCGATCAGCACAGGGTTCATAGGGCTCCTCGGAGCGTGCTCGTGGGGAGAGGGATCGGGGCGCGGGTCTCGGGCGCCGCGTGGGAGGGTCGGGTTCGGGTCCGAGTATAGAGACGCCGGGGCGTGGCGTGGCGGCCGGGCTACGCGTTCGAGACCGCGCGGACCTTGATCCGCGTGCCCTCGGCGTGCGTCACGCGGACCTGCTGGCCCGATTCGATCCACGCGCCCTCGGCGAGGGCTTCGACGCGCTGGCCTTCGAGCAGCACGACGCCCACGGGGCGCAGGTCGGTCACGGCCTTGCCGGTCAACCCGACCAGCGCGTCCTCTTTGGTGCGCTCCTCGGTCTCGGCGAGCGCGCGGCGCACCGCGTCCTGATCGTCCTCGGCGAGGATCATCTTCCGGCCCATCGCGGTGTCGGGCCAGACCTTCACGAAGAAGGCGAAGATCAACGGCGCCAGCACGAGCAGCCCGACCAGACTGCTCATCCCCCACGCGGGCGACACGCGCCAGAAGCAGACGACCGCGGCGATGGAGAGCGCGCCGGACAGCACGCCCAGGATCCCGCCGCTGGGCAGGAAGAGTTCGAGCACGAGGATCATCGCGGCGGCGAGCAGGAGCCCGAACGCCCACCACAGGAGGGGCTCGCTCATGCCGGACGCTCCTCGGCCTGGGCATCGTTGTCGTCGAGGACTTCCACGGCCACACGATACTTCGTGACGCTGATGACGCGCACGCGCTGGCCGCGGTCGGCAAAGCCCGTCTCGCTGACGACGTCGACGAGGTGGTCGCCGAACTCGGCGGCCCCGGCCGGACGGAGCGGGGTTGTGGTGACGCCGACGTCGCCCGTGCGCACCAGCGCGGTCGCGTCGTCGGCGGCTTCACGGGCCATTGCGGCGAGCATGGAGGGCGAGGCGTCGTCGTCGCGCTCGTTGCTGTTGGTGAGCACGAGGCGGTTGAGCACGGGGATGGAGCCGTAGACGCGCCCGATGAAGTACATCGCGACGCCCGCGACGAAGCAGGCGAGGAGCGTGATGGCGAGGCCGTGGACGACCTGATCGCCCATGCGCATCGAGCCGGGGTTGACGAAGGAGCCGACGAGCCCCGCGAGCAGCGCGAGCACGCCCGCGACGCCGAAGACGGTGGCGCCGGGAATCACGAAGAGTTCGATCGCGAGGAGGCCGATCCCGGCGAACACGGCGGCGACGGTCCACCAGCCCGCGGCGCCGATGAGCAGCGGCGGGGCGAGCAGCGCGAGCAGCGCTGCGCCCGCGATGGCGCCCGGGACGCCCACGCCGGGCGCGACCATCTCGGTGAACATCGCGATGAGGAAGATCGCGACGAGCGCGCCCTTCACCCACATCTGGCTGAGGAACGCGACGAGGTGCTCGGACCACGACATGTCGAGGCGAACGAGTTCCTTGGCGCCGAAGAACGCCCGGAGTTCCTCGTCGTTGCGGATGACCCCTGCGGAGAGGCCGTAGCGGGTCATGTCGTCGGGCTTGAAGACGAGGAGCGTCGTGCCGTCGGTCGTGTACTCGATGAGTCGGAACTGCCCGGCGTCGGCGGCGGAGAACTGCGGGCGGAGCGAACTCTCGCTGAGGTTCTGGTCGACGGCGGACTCGACCTCGGCGGGAAGCCCCTTCACCGCGGTGTTGGACGCGCCCGGGGGCGGGAGGGCCTCGCTCGTGCGCGCGCCGCCGGAAGATCCGGCGCCGAAGCGCGGCGAGACGCGCGGGGGCTGGGTGTCGAAGAGCACGCGCCACTCGTTCTCGTCGATGAAATACCGCGCGCCGGTGCGGGTGTCCTCGACGAGCCAGAGTTCGACGCCCAGATCGACGAAGCCCTGGACGAGTTTCTCGTCGTAGCCGTGCGCACGGGCGGAGTTGATGACTTCCGCGAGGAAGGGCGCGAGGATTTTCTGGCGCTCGGTCTGCCCGAGGGACTGCATGCCGCCCATGCCGAAGGCGACGGGGGCGGCGTCGCCCATGCTGGCGTAGGGCGCGGTGACGATCTCGTCGCAGGCGAGGGCGAGGTAGGCGCCGGCGGAGTAAGCGTCGGGATTCACCCACGCAACGGTGGTCGCGATGGGCCCGTTCTTGATCTCGCTGCACATGCGCAGGGTGGCGAAGGCGTCGCCGCCGGGCGTGTCGAGTTCAAGAACTACGGCGCCCGCGCCCCGGCGGTCGGCCTCGGCGAGGCGTCTGCGGAGCGAGTGCTCGGTGACCTGGGTGATCTCGCCCTGGATGGTGATGACGAACACGAGATCGGCCTGGCGCGACGCGGGGGCGGCGATGGGCGCGGAGGGCGACGGCGGTGCGTCGCCGGTTCCCTGCGCGGCGCTCAACCCCGGGACCCACGCGAGGAGGGCGAGCGCGAGCCAGACCGCCGCGCGGGCGAGCCGGTTCGTGCGTGCTCGGGCTGGGCGTGCGGTCCGTCGCATCGTCATCCAGAGTATAGATCGGGGCGGAAGGCCCCCCGGTTGCATCCCGAACGGGCGCGATCTCTCCCTGTAGTTCGCGTGGGCAGGGCCGGGGGTTCAGTTTCCGGTGGCGGCGGGCTTCACCGCCTGCTCGATGACCCAGGAGAGGTCGTCCTTCCCCGGGCCGCAATCGATGTGGACGGCGAAAAACCCGCCGTCGTGCTCGTTCACGAGCGGCCAGATGACGCGCCGGTCGGTGTTGGGCAGGGGCAGGGCGTCGATCGCCGCGGGATCGTGCCATTCGAGCGAACCCTCGCGGATCTCCCGGGATTCGACCTCGACGGGCCCCACAACCCGGTACCAGAAGATCAGCCAGTGCCCGGCGCCCTCGAACGCGGTCTCGCTGATCATCCCCGCGAGGCGGAGCCGTTCGATCGGGACGTCGATGCCCGCTTCCTCCATGATCTCGCGCCGTGCGCACTGCGCGGGCGATTCCCCGGTGTGCATCTCCAGTTTGCCGCCGATGGGCGAGCAGAGCCCGAAATTCGGGTGCTTGGTCCGGCGCAGCAGGAGCACGCGGCCCTGCGCGTCGCGGAGGTCGCAGAGCACGGCGATCTTGTACGGCAGGGCGGCGGACGGGGCGTGGGCGTCGGGCATCCACCCACCGTAGCGGCGCGGCGGGCGCACTTCCGTGTTTCGTTCGCCTTCTCCGGGCGCGCACGCCGATTTACACTCTGTTCCCCGCTCGCCGTCCTCATTTCTTTGCGCGACGCTCACCCGTGCCCGAACCGACCACGATCCCGTCCGTGTCCCCCGCCGTGTCCCCGGCGTCCGGATTCGATGTCTCCGGGAAGCGGTGCTACCTGCTGGGCGTCGGCGGCGCGGGGATGTCCGCACTGGCCCAGATGCTCCGCTCAAGGGGCGCCGAAGTCGCGGGCTCCGACACCACCCCCAGCCCCGTGACCGACCGTCTGAACGCGCTGGGCGTCCGCGTGGGCTTCGAGCAGACGGCCGACGCGTTCCCCGATCATGCGGACCTCGTCGTCGCGTCGGCGGCGATCAAGCCCGACAACCCCCAGTTCGTCGAGGCGACCCGGCGCGGCCTGACGGTGCTGACCTACGCCGAGGCCCTGGGCATGTGCATGCGCGGCGCCACGGGCGTCGCGATCGCGGGGACCCACGGCAAATCGACCACCGCCGCGATGCTCGGCCACGCGCTCATCCGCGCCGGGCTCGACCCCACCGTCATCGTCGGCGCGACGTGCGCGCAACTCTCCGACGACGGCAGGACGCCCACGGGGTTCCATCTCGGCTCACGGGCGATCCCGAAGGGTCCGCTCGCGGGCAAACCCGGCGCGCTGCTGGTCGAAGCGTGCGAGTTCAACCGCTCGTTTCACAACCTGCGCCCGACGATCGGCTCGATCGCGAGCGTGGAGGCGGACCACCTCGACATCTACGGCTCGCTCGACGCGGTCGTGCAGGCCTTCCGCGAGTTCGCGCTGCTCCTCCCCCCCGCCGACGAGGGCGGGCGCCTGCTCATCGGGCACGACGGCGCCCACCGCCGCGAAGTGACCGCCGGCGTGCGCGCCGAAGTCGAGACCATCGGGTTCGCGCCCGGCGCGGACTGGGTCATCGAGTACGACGCACAAACGCGGCGCGTGGTCCTCCACCACCGGCGCGAAGCCGTCGCGGGCTGGGTGCTGAAGATGCCCGGCGAACACAACGCGTTCAACTCGTCGGTCGCCTGCGTGCTCGCGACGTACCTCGGCGCCGACGCGGGCGAGATCGCCGCTTCGCTGGGCGAGTTCCGCGGGCTCGACCGGCGCCTCCAGTTCCTGGGCGAGCACCGCAACGTCCGCGTGTACGACGATTACGGCCATCATCCCACCGAGGTCGACACCACCCTCCGGGCCCTGCGCGACTTCGAGCGCCCCGAACGCCACGGCGGCAGGCTGATCTGCGTTTTCCAGCCCCACCAGCACAGCCGCACACGCTTCCTTCTTGAAGAATTCGCGCAGGCGTTCAGCCAGGCCGACGTCGTGATCGTCCCCCACATTTACTTCGTCCGCGACAGCGAGATCGAGAAGGCCCGCGTCAGCGCGGCGGATCTCGTCGACCGGCTGCGCAAGCGCGGCGTCCAGGCGATGCACCTCTACCCCTTCGACGCCATCGTCGAGCAACTCGAGGTGCTGTGCCGCCCGGGCGACCTGCTCGTCGTGATGGGCGCCGGCCCCGTCTGGCAGGTCGGCCGGGGATTCCTCGCATCAGGCGCCGCCCCGGACGCGAATAGTTGAACGAACCCCCTCGGGCGGCCGAGCCGCCGACTCTCCCCGAATGGATGCGGAACCCGACATGCACACGGCACTCGAGAACGCGCCCGCTTCGGTGCGCACCGGCGTGACCATCGACACCTGGTTCGGCGTCGGAGGCGCCGCCGACCTCTTCGCCGAGCCGTCCACCACCGACGAACTCGCCGCGCTCCTCGCGTGGGCCAAGGCCCAGCGCATCAGGCCCATCCGCGTGCTCGGCGACGGCGCGAACCTGCTCGTTGCCGACGACGGCGTCGACGGGCTGGTCATCTCGCTCGTCAACCTCGACCGCATCGACTGGCCCGACACCGCCTCCGTGCAGCCGCGGCAGGCCTTCCGTGTGCGCGCCCAGGGCGGCGCGCGCCTGATGGAGATGGTCACCGAGTCCGTCCGGCGCGGGCTGACGGGCCTCGAATCCCTCGCGGGCATCCCCGCGTCCCTCGGCGGCGCCGTCGCGATGAACGCAGGCGGCGCCTTCGGCCAGATCGCCGACTCCGTGCGCGCCGTCCGCGCCCTGCGCCCCGACGGCCAGACCGTCGAACTCACCCGCGACGAGATCGGCTTCGAGTACCGCAAAGGGCTCAAGGGCGCGATCGTCACGGAGGTCGATCTCGAACTCCACTACGCGCCCGACCAGTTCTCCCTCCGCGAGCGCCTCAAGGAGATCATGGCGTACAAGAAGGGCTCGCAGCCCATGGCCGACGACTCCGCGGGCTGCGCGTTCAAGAACCCCGTGATGCGCGATCCAAACACCGGCGACATGGAACGCGTCAGCGCCGGCAAACTCATCGATCAGGCGGGGCTGAAGTCGTTCTCCGTCGGCGGCGCCCGCGTCAGCCAGGTCCACGCGAACTTCCTTGTCGTCGACAAGTCCAAGGCAACCGCGGCCGACGTCCTCAACCTGATGGACGCCATCCAGCAGAAGGTCGCCGAGAAGCACGGCGTCTCGCTCGAGCCCGAGGTCGTCGTCTGGCGCCGCGGCGACACCAACGGGTCGATCGCGTGAGCGCACGCGTCACCCCCGTCACCGTCGCGGTGCTCGCCGGAGGCCCCGACGCCGAACGCGACGTCTCCCTGAAGGGCGGCCGCGCCGTCGTGCAGGCGCTCAACGATTCGGGAGACTTCCGCGCCACGCTCCACGAGATCGGGCGAATCACCATCGATGAACTCCGCGCCGTCCCGGGCGAGGTCGTCTGGCCGCTGCTCCACGGCCCGTGGGGTGAGGGCGGCCCGATGCAGGACCTCCTTGAACTCGACGGGCGTCCCTACGTCGGCTGCCGACCGGCCGCCGCCCGCCACGCGATGGACAAACTCTCGACGAAACTCGCCGCCGCGCGCACCGGCGTGTACGTAAACGACGGCGCCATCTTCAACCCCGGCGACGCCGAGCCCCCCATCGCGCTGCCGCTCGTGGTGAAGCCCAACTTCGAGGGCTCCACCATCGGGCTGCACATCTGTCGCACACGCGAGGAGTGGGCCGCCGCCCACCGCGCGACGACCGAATCGCGCCGCCCCGCCATCATCGAGCCGTTCGTCAAAGGCCGTGAACTCGCGGCGGGCGTGCTCGACAACGGCGACGGGCTGGCCGCGTTCCCGCTCATCGAGATCACGCCCAAAGACGGGTTCTACGACTACGAGGCCAAGTACCTGCGCAGCGACACGCGCTACACCCCGGAGCCCGACATCGGCTTCGAACTCACGCACCAGATCCAGCGCCGAACGCTGGCCGTCGCCAACGCGCTGGGCGTGCGCCACCTCGCGCGAGCCGACTTCATCCTTCCCGACGAGCCCGACCACCGCGGAGAGATCGAGCCCGTGCTGCTCGAGATCAACACCATGCCGGGCTTCACCGACCATTCCCTCGTTCCCATGGCCGCCGCGCGCATCGGGCTCGACATGCCCGGCCTGTGCGCATCGCTGGTGCGCTGCGCCCTGCGCGACCACGCGACCGAAACCGTGTAAACTCGCCGACGCAACGCAAGGAGGCGTTCGCCCATGCCCAAAGCGAAATCACGCGCGTCGTCGCGCTCCAAGAAAAAGAACAAGTCAGGCCCGGGGTTCGTCGCGAACCTGGCCGGCTCGTTCGCGTGGTTCGCCGCGCCGCGCCGGCTCGCGCACATGACCCTCGCGCTCGTCTGGGTCGGCATCGTCGTGGCGGCCGCCGTGGGCGCCGCGCCGCTGCGCGACCGCGTCTCGGATCTCCGCGCCGCGCCCGTCGTCGCGAATATCGAGTACCCCCCCATCGCCGGCTCGGACGATCCCGCCGCCACCTGGCTGCCCGCCAGCGAACGCCGCCGCCTCGAGCACCTCGTCACCCAGACCGTCTCCGACGACGTGTTCGACCGCGAGTCGCTCGAACGCCTCCGCGCGATCTTCGCCGCCTCGGGATGGTTCAGCGGCCCCGTCGAGGTCCGACGCTTCGCCGAGAACGTCGTCCGCGTCCGCGGCGACTGGCGCACGCCCTTCGCCGCCGTCCGCGTGAACGACCGCGATCACCTCGTGAGTCCCCGCGGCGAACTCCTCCCCCTCGCCTACCCCGCGGGCGGCGCAGGCCCGACCATCCCCGTCATCACCGGCGCGCGCTTCGGTCCGCCCGAGAACCAGGCGCGCGGGTTCGCCTACGGCGAGCGCTGGAAGGGCGGCGACGTCCCCTCCGCCATCGCCCTGCTCGTTGAACTCCGCCGCGCGTTCTCCCCCACGCCCCAGATCATGCGCCAGATCGCCGGCGTCGACTGCGCAGCGTTCGGCGGACGCGAGGGCCTCGCCATCATCACCGATCAGGGCACGCGCATCGTCTGGGGATCCGCGCCGGGCGAGGAACGACCCGGCGAAGCCCGGGCCCAGGAAAAACTCGCCCGCCTCGTCGATCTCGCCGGGCGTCCCGGCGGCAACGGCCGGATCGACGCCGGCGCGCGCCAGATCACCGTCTCCGGGCCGCACGTCTACATCGACGTGCCCGGGCCCGCCAACGCCGCCAACTGACGCCCGGCGCGCCAACGATCCCCCGTGGACCGCGCTGACGACCATTCCGAGAACGGCTACCCGCCGCGCGAGGAGTGGCTCTTCAACGCGCCGCGCAACCGCCCCGACCGCTGGGCCCACCGCCGCGGCGAGCCGCGGGGCTTCGCGCTCATCTGGTCGTCGTACCTGCTCATCGCCTGCATCCTCGCGCTCTTCACGCCCGCGTCGCGCTGGTCGTTCGATCAGCAGCAGATCCGCGCGTCGTGCACGCTGCTGCTCGCGCTGATCCTCGTGGGCGTCTCCGTCGCCTGGCCGATGATCCGCCTCAGCCAGATCCCGGCGCGCACACCCAGCCGGGCCGCGTCCGTGGATCTGCTCATCGTGGTTGCGCCGCTCCTCGCGATCCTCGCGCCCATGGGCTTCCTGACCAAGTGGTCACACGGAACCGCGTTCGCGCTCGTCGCCGTCGCCGTCTCGTGGTCCCTGCTCTTCGGCGGGTTGGTCGCGCTCTTCGCGCGCACCGAATCGGCTACTCGGCGCGCCCTCGCGATGCTCGTCTGCCTCGCCTTCGCGGGCGCCGCGCCCCTTGTGGGCCTGCTGCTGACCTCCGGCGGCGCGGCGGGCGACGCCGCCACCGTCCACCGCGCATCGCTGCTCGCCGCCCCGGTCTCCGCGCCCTTCGCGATCACAAGTTTCCCCTCGCTCCGCGCCCCCGCCCCCGACGCCCTCGCGTGGGACCTCGCGCTCGCCCCCCTGCTCGCCGCCGCTCCGGCGTGGCTCCTCGCGGTCACCCTCGACCTGCTCCGGCGCCCCGCCACGCGGCCCCGGGCGGGCCGTCCCGGCTAGGATTCGCCCTCACCAACGACCCGCCGGGACGCGCCCCAGCGCGCCCCGGTTGTTTCTTTCATCCCATCGTTCCCCTCGACCGCGGAAGAGACCATGGAATTCCTCACCCCCGACGAGCACGCCTCGATGAACGCGAAACTCGCCGGCCTCAAGAAGGCCCGGCCCGAGATCGCCAAGCGCATCCAGGAGGGCCGCGCCCTGGGCCACCTCAAGGAGAACGGC
>JBQLZI010000012.1:0-22589 GCA_052168195.1 Phycisphaerales bacterium | reverse complement strand
AGTCGCCGCCGCGAACGGGTGGGTCAAGTCGCGACTCCTGCCGATGAACCCGGGCGGGCCGCCGCGCGTACTATTTGGATGACCGCGGCACGCATCGCCGCTTCCCTCGCCTCCACGGACGGGAGATCCAAGACCGATGGCGACCACCCAGACGACCCCCGAAGCCCCCTCGACCGGCATCATCCTCTCGGAAACCGCCGCGCGCGAGATCAAGAGCATCATCCAGCAACAGGAACTCGACGCGGACGCCATCCGCCTGCGCGTCGGCGTCAAGGGCGGCGGGTGCTCGGGCTTCTCCTACCTGCTCGACCTCACCGAATCGCAGAAGGAGACCGACGAGGTCTTCGAGCAGCACGGCATCAAGGTGATCTGCGACCCCAAGTCGCTGCTTTACCTCGCCGGCACGCAGATCGACTTCCGCGACGAGATCATGGGCCGCGGCTTCGTGTTCAACAACCCCAACGCGACGTCGTCCTGCGGCTGCGGCTCGTCCTTCAGCGCGTGACCGCGCTGACTGACTCCCCTCCTGCGCAGCGGGAGGGGGAGGGGGAGGGTCTTCCCCGCGCAGCGCGCGGGTGAGGGCCGCACACCAGAACGCACTTTTTACGGGTCGAGCCCCGCGCTCGGCGCGTGTTGTTTTTCGACGCCATCCCACTGCGCAGCATGGGGAAAGGGGGTCTGTACATCGCGCGCATGACGAGAATTGACCCCCTCCTGGCCTCCCCCATCTGACGATGGGGGAGGGAGCAGCCCACAACAACAAAGCCCCGTTCGTATGAACGGGGCTCTGGTTGAATGTGTGTCTGATTCCGTGCGCGGTTCGCGATCACATCGCCCCGTCGCGGCCGTGGAGGATTCCTCCGTGGCGCACGACGCGGCCGGTGTCCATGTAGATGATGTCCTCGCAGACGGTGCCCAGCAGGTCGCTGATGCGTTCGAGTTCGCGGCTGGCGCGGAAGGCGAGCATCGCGGCGCGCGGGGAGATGCGCCCGTTCGCGTCGTCCTCTTCGATTTCCTCGAAGGCGCGCTTCGCGAGCACGTCGAGGGTCTCGTCGCCGCGGATCAGGGTGATGGCGGCGGCGGCGTCCATCTGCTGGAGGGCGCGGAGCGCCTCGTGAGCGCGGGGGAGCACGCGGTCGGCCATCTCGAGCAGCGAGGGCTGCCACTGCACGTGCTCGGGGATGCCGTTCTCGCGGTCGAGGTAGAGCACGGCCTTGCACAGGCCGCTCGCGTGGTCGGCGATGCGCTCGAACTCGGTGTTGATCTTGAGCATCGCCATCAGGCGGCGCAGGTCGCGGGCGACGGGCTGGTGGGTCGCGATGAGGCGCAGCGCGTCCTCTTCGATGCGCAGTTCCTCGGCGTCGACCTCGTCGTCGCCCTTGCGCACGGCGGAGGCGGCCTCGCGGTCGAGGTTCTTGAACGCCTCGATCGCGTTTTCGACCTGGCGGACGGCGAGCGCGCCCTCGTTCTGAAGGCGGCGGTTCAACGCGTCCAGCGCGTCGTCGAAGTCCGTGTGCTTGCCGGGCATCGGGTGATGCGCAGGCGGTTGAACCTTGCTGGCCATCTTCGTCCTGTCTTTCCGGCCCGAGAAGGGCACGACCAGTGGGAGCAGCATGCCCCCTTTATCGGCGTCAGCGGGCCCGGGAATGACCCTCCCTAGCCCGAATACGGAGTTTAGGCGGTTCTTTGCAAACCGTGGGGGCGCCCGCGGATCGCAACCGAATCTTCGCATCGGCGGGATCGGGCTTGACCGCCGCCAAGTCGTTCGTATCTTGTACGGTATGCGGGGCGACGACCATACGTACCGGGACGCGCTCGCCGACGGGCCCGCCCACGGCCGCGGCGCGGGGATCAACCCGGGCAACCGCTTCGATGCCGTGCGGCTGCACGTGCTCGGGGAGGAACTCGACCGGAGGATCATCGAACGCGAGGACGAGGCCGGAGGCGTCCACAAGGTCGAGCGGACGGTCTACCACGACCGCACAAAGACCATCATCAACCGCGTCGAGCGCACCAGCGACGTGCCCTTCGACTGGACGCTCAACCCGTACCGCGGCTGCGAGCACGGCTGCGTGTATTGCTTCGCGCGGCCGTACCACGAGTACCTCGGGTTCAGTTGCGGGCTGGACTTCGAGACCAAACTCGTCGCGAAGCCAGACGCGCCGGATCTGCTGCGCCGGGAACTCGCGTCGCCCAGGTGGCGGCCCGAGCCGATCGTGATGTCGGCGATCACGGATATCTATCAGCCGATCGAGCACGAGATGCGCCTCGCGCGGGCGTGCCTGGAGGTGCTCGCTGAGTGCGCACAGCCGGTGTCGACGATGACCAAGAGCGCGATGGTGCTGCGCGACGCGGACCTGTGGGCGAAACTCGCCGAGAAGAACGCGGGGCGGGTGACGATCACGCTCGTGACGCTCGACCCGGACCTGGCGCGGGCAATCGAGCCCCGCGCGTCGTCGCCCAGCGGGCGCCTGCGCGCGATCCGCGAACTCTCCGCCGCGGGCATCCCGGTCACGGTGAACGTGGCGCCGATCATCCCCGGGCTGACCGACGTGGAACTGCCGCGCATCCTCGAAGCGGTCGCGGAGGCGGGCGCCTCGCGGGCGACGTGGGTGCTGCTGCGGCTTCCCTATCAGTTGAAGGACGTCTTCCTCGACTGGCTCGCGCGCTCCGTGCACCCGGACCGGGCCCGCAAGGTCGAGTCCTTCCTGCGCGACGCGCACGGCGGGAAGTTGTACAAGGCCGACCTGCGCCGACACCGCGGCACGAGCGCGCTTACCCGGCAGATCGCGCAGAACTTCGACGTGTTCACACGGCGCTACGGCCTCAACCGCGACGTACGCCCGCTCTCGGGCAAGCACTTCGTTCGGCCGGAACTGCACGGGCAGATGTCGCTCTTTTGAGAGGAATGCAGAACCCTCCCCTCCCCCTCCCTCAGGAGGGAGGGGTTCAGATTCCGGCTCCCCTCCTGCGCAGCGGAACGGGTGAGAGGGTGGGTCTTCTTCTTACTCGGAACGACCCGTCACCGTCACCTGCTGGACCTTGCCCTTCGCGATGCGCTCGAAGCCCGAGCCCAGTTCGCCGATCGGGTCGGGCGGGACGATGTCGACCTTCTTCTCGCCGAGTTTCGCCTCGCCGCGCTCGACCTTCGCCTGGAATTCGCGGCACTCGTGCAGCAGGCGGTCGAGGATCTCGCCCTCGGGCACGTTCGCGACGCGCTCGCCCTGCACGTAGATGATGCCGCGTCGGTCGCCCGCGAAGACCGCGACGTCGGCGCCCTCGGCTTCACCCGGCCCGTTCACGATGCAGCCCATCACCGCGACCTTCATCGGGAGGCGCACTTCCTCGGCGAGTTTCAGGCGCACGTCCTGCACCAGCGTGAACAGGTCGACCTGGATGCGCCCGCATGTCGGGCATGCGATGAGGTCGACGCCCCTGCGCGGCTTGAGCCCGAGCGAGTAGCAGAGTTCCAGCCCGTCCTCGACCTCGTAGGCGGGGTCGCTGGCGTAGGAGATGCGGATCGTGTCGCCCACGCCGCGCGTGAGCAGGCCCGAGAGCGCAGCGATGCTGCGGATCGCGCCGGTCTCGCGCGTGCCGGCGTGCGTCACGCCCAGGTGCAGCGGGTAGTCGAAGCGCGCGCTGATCTCGGAATACACGTCGATCACGAACGCGGCGTCCATCGACTTGGCGCTGATCGCCACGTCGTGGAAATCACGCTCCGCGAAGATGTCGAGGTACTCCTCGAGTTTCGCGATCATCACGGCCATCAGGTGGCCCTGGCGCCGGTCGGCGAAGAACGCGCCGAGTTCCTTGGCGCGCTTCTGCTTGTCCTTGCGCTCGATGATCGAGCCCTCGTTCACGCCCACGCGGATGGGGATGCCCCGCTCCTTGCACGCGTCGATGACCTCGGCGACCTGCGCGCGATCGCTGATGTTGCCGGGGTTGAGCCGGATCTTGTGCACGCCGGCTTCCAGGGCTTCGAGGGCGCGCTGGAAGTGGAAGTGCACGTCGGCGACGATCGGCACGCGCACCTGGGGGATGATCTCGCGCAGCGCGTCGGTGTCCTTCTTCTCGGGCACGGCGACGCGCACGACCTCGGCGCCCGCCGCGGCGAGTTTGTGGATCTCGGCCACGCACCGGTCGACCTCGTGGGTCTTGCCCGCGGTCATCGTCTGGACGACGACCGGCGCCGGGCCGCCCTCCTCCGGTGGTGAGTCGGGGGTGGCGTGGGGGTGGCGCTTCGTGGGCGCGCCGCCGCCGACGCGGACGAAGCCGACGCGCTCGTCGCCGAGGATGATCTGGCGGGTTGGTCTGCGTGGGAACATCAGGGCAACTCTAGGTTCGCGGGGGAGGGGGGCTCGGAGGCGGGGCTCACCTATGCCGGCGCGACCGGCAGGAGCGCTTCGCGTGCCCTGAGCGATGCGCGAACGCCACGCCACAGTACGAACGGAACGACGATGAGCAACGGAATGTTGAGAAACGCGCTGGCCAGTCCGTATTGAGACTGCTGTGATGGCTGGCCCATCAGCTGGTCGAGGGCCGAGACGAGAACATCAAGAGGATTGAGATTCTCGATCGCAAATCCGGCAAGGCCGCAGAAGAGCCCGAGCGGAAGGAGCACGATCAACAACGGGCCGATGAGCGGCGCCCAACTCATCCCGATCACCGATGCCACGCGTCGAGCCGAAGGGCTGATTGCTCGGCGCGAGGAGATGTCTGCCGCGAGCAGAACGACTCGATTCAGAAGGTACAAAGTGATTGCGAAAGCAAGGCCACAGACGAACAGGAATCCGACATCGCGAGCGAGGTTGGCGGCGGTCGGAATTTTGGTGTGCGTGGAGCCGAAAGTAATCAGGAGGAGCAAGGGCGTTGGTGCGAGCGCGAGCGATGCGCCAGAAGCAAGTGTGTGGATCAGCGCGACGTCGCGCAGACTGCGCTGGCGATTAATCGCGAGGGCAGTGTCGGTTGGTCGCCTCACAGCCCCTGCGACGAACGCGAAGTAGGCGGAGACAGAGCGGCGATGCTGCCACTCGATGCCGCGCCAGACATTCATGCTCTCGTGGATGCTCGCCCCGCACTCCGGACACACGCCGGGTTCATCTCGTCCGCGCTGGGCGATGAGCGACGCGACGTCGTAGCCGCAGGAAATGCAGCGGATGGCGGGTGAGGGGGCGGTCATCTTAGGTTGGAGGGCGACGGGGGCTTGGAGGTCGGGGGCACCGTATGGCTGTCGATGCATCGGGCAATTCGAACAAGGGAGAACGGCCCGACGATCAGCGAAAGGGCTGGAGCGAGCAGCCAGATCCCGACAATCCCGATAACCGTCTCGATGGTGTTGTTCCTGATCGACGCGCCGCCGAACAGGAGGAAGAGCCTGCCGAGTTCGAGCGGGAGCACGAGTGGCCAGAGCGTGAGCCACGCGGTGAAGATATCGAGCGCCCCGAAAGTCGTGGTCCACGATGGCGTGCCGCGTCCCATGCGGCCCGCGACGACGAACGTGCCGCCGATCGCGTAGGCAGTGATCCAACTCACGAGCCACGTCACGGCGGCCCCGACAACTGCGATCGCGATCCACATCGCGATGGCTTCGATGTCGAGCTTGAAGAACGCCGGAACAGCGAAACCCATCGCGGTCGCGGCGAACACGGCCGCCGCGGCCAGCGCGTTCCACTTCATCATTTTCCCCGCGGCGGGCAGATAGGTCAGCCGCGCGACCTTCGAAGGTCGGACCAACGAATCGCAAATCCACCTCAAGTGACCGCGAACGCTCCACGCGTGCTGCGCCTCGTAAGGGCAGGGGTTGTGGAGCTGTGATTGAAGTCGGGCGCCGCACTCCGGGCAGACTCCCGGTTCGTCGCGTCCGCGCTGGGCGATGAGCGACGCGACGTCGTAGCCGCAGGAGAGGCAGCGGATGGCGGGGGAGGGGGAGTTCACCGTGTTCTCATGGGTGCCGTGGTGCACGCGAAGCGGGCGCCACGTAGGACATTCACCGACGTGGCACAACTGCGCTCGTGCCACGGCACCCGGCACGCGGAGCGGGCGCCACGTAGAAGGGTCTTTACCGTGGCACGGCTGCGCTCGTGCCACGGCACCCGGCGGAGGGTTGTCGGGGTCGCGCCCTCGATGCTCATGCCCCTTCTTCCGCTTTCGGCGGCGTCCGGTTCGCGAACTTCATCCGCCGCCAGCCCATCCACGCGAGGAACTCGAAGCCCACCAGCCCGGCGAGCGGCGCAAACGCCCACACCAGGGCCTCCCACCACCACGGCGCGTTCAGCCACGCGAGGGCGCCCGGCGAGTCGATCCGGTGGAAGTAGGCAATCTCCGCGACGAGGGCGGGGATTGCGAGCAGCCAGCCGATCGAGGCGTGGGCGACGATCGCGTTCGCGACGGGCTTGGTGATCCGCCAGCGGTTGCGGGCGCCGAGCACGCGGAGCCCCAGCCCCTCGATCTTCGAGAGCGAGAAGAGGACGAAGGGCGCCGCGAAGACGGTGATGGCGGAGACCCCGAGGATCTCGCCGTCGTAGCCGTCGAGGAGGGAGGGCGCGCCCAGCCCGAGGGCGAGCAGCGCGCCGACGACGGCGCAGTTGATCACGAGCAGGCCGGTGGTCGGCGCGGGGCGGACGACTTCCCAGCGGCGCCAGGGGCGGCGGAGCGTCGCCCAGTTGGTGGCGAGCCACGCCACGGGGCCGGGCCTGCGCTGCCAGCGCGTGCCGGGGCGGCGCTGGGGCAGGGAATCGGCGATGGGCGTGCCGCACTCCGGGCAGGGCGCCCCCGGAGCGGGGTCGAGCGTGTCGAGGCGGTAGCCGCAGCGCTCGCAGAGGAGCCAGTCGGGATGGGGCTTGTCGCCGCGCGCGGGCATGAAAGAGGGTATCGGAGATCGGACACGAGAAATCAGAGGAGAAGAAGCGGGAGCGGAGCAGGTAGCCCTCCCCCTTACCCCTCCCATCTCGTGCTGCGCACTCGACAGGAGGGGAGGCCGGAGCAGCGAACCTGCCCCTGCTGCCTGCTGCCTTCCCTTCTACCATCCGCCTTCCCGTTCCGATCTCACAGGAGTCCGCCCGTGCAGCGCACGCCCCTTTACCAGTTCCATCTCGACCGCGGCGCCCGGATGGTCGATTTCGCCGGCTGGGAGATGCCCATCGCCTACAAGAACGGCGTGCTGGCCGAGCACCACCAGGTGCGCCGGAGCGGCGGCGTGTTCGACGTCTCCCACATGGGCCGGGTCGAGGTGAAGGGCCGGCACGCGCGGCGGTTCCTCGAGAAACTCTGCACGCGGCGCATCAGCGACATGGAGAAGGGCCAGTGCCGCTATTCGCTGGTGTGCAACGAGCGGGGCGGCGTGCGCGACGACATCATCGTGTCGCGGTTCGACGAGGACGAGTTCCTGCTCGTCGTGAACGCCAGCAACCGCGAGAAACTGCTCGGACACTTCCAGCAGGTGAAGGGCGACATGGCCGTCGCCATCGACGACAAGACGATGAACACGGCGATGGTGGCGCTCCAGGGGCCCAAGGTGATGGACCTGATCTCGGGCGTGTCGCGGGAGATCCCCACGCTCAAGAAGTACCGCTTCACCGTCAAGAACCTGATGGTGATGAAACTGATCGTCAGCCGCACGGGCTACACGGGCGAGGACGGCGTGGAGGTCATCCTGCCCGCGAAGGCCATCGGCATGGCGATGAAACTGCTGCTCAAGGACGTGGACCTCGACGACCCGAACGCGGTGCTGACCCCCGCCGGGCTGGCCGCGCGCGACACGCTGCGGCTGGAGGCGGGCATGCCGCTGTACGGGCACGAACTGAGCGAGGACTGGGACGCGCTGTCGAGCCGGCTCACGTTCGCGATCGCCCTCGACAAGGGGCAGAACGACGGCGAGGAGAAGTTCATCGGGCAGGACGCGCTGCTGAAGATCCAGAACGAGGGCGGCCCGAAGCGGCTGCTCGTCGGGCTGGAACTCGAGGGCAGGCGCAGCGCCCGCCAGGGCATGAAGGTGCGCGCGGGCGGCGCCGAGGTCGGCGAGGTGACCAGCGCCTGCCTGAGCCCCACGCTCGAGAAGCCGATCGCGCTGGCGTACGTCGACGCTGCGCAGAGCGAGGTCGGCGCGGCGCTCGAGATCGATACGGGCAAGGGCTCCGCGTTCGCGGCGAAGGTCGTGCCCACGCCGTTCTACAAGGCGCCGAAGAAGGAACCGGCGAAGGCGTGATCGTTTTCCGCACCCTCTCCCGGCGGGAGAGGGTGAGAGACGACCCGCTTGCTTTCATTCCGGGGCCGCGCTTCACTTGACGCGCGACTTCTGGCATGATTCCATGCATGCAAGCACTCGCGCTGACGCTCCTCGCGGGCGTCGCCCTCATCCTGGCGTATGTGACCTACGGCCGGTGGTTGGCACGACTCTTCACGCTCCGGGAAGACTCGACAACCCCGGCCGTTCTTCTGCGCGACGGGCGCGACTTCATCCCGACCGCGAAGTCCATCGTCTTCGGGCACCACTTCACGAGCATCGCGGGGACGGGCCCGATCGTCGGCCCGGCGATCGCGGTGATGTGGGGCTGGCTGCCCGCGCTGCTGTGGGTCGTCTTCGGTTCGATCTTTCTCGGCGCGGTGCACGATCTGGGCGCGTTGGTTGTCTCGCTGCGCAACAAGGGGCGCTCGATCGGCGACATCGCGGGCGACCTGCTCGGCCCGCGCGTGCGGTACATCTTCCTCGGAACGCTCATCATCGGGCTGTGGATCGTGCTGGCGGTCTTCGGGCTGGTGATCGCGGCGGTGCTGAAGCAGTACCCCGGCGCGATCCTGCCGTTCCTCTTCCAGATCCCGCTAGCGGTGCTGATCGGGGTCGTCGTGCACCGCAGGGGAAAGTCGATCGTGGCGCCCTCGATCGCGGCGCTCCTGTTGATGTACGCGAGCGTGTTTCTGGGCGACGTCGGCGGGCTGCACTCGGTGAACGCGTGGCTGGCCGCGCAGCCGACGTGGGCGTGGACCGTCGGGCTGCTGGCGTACGCGTACGTCGCGAGCGTGCTGCCGGTGTGGGTGCTGCTGCAGCCACGCGACTACATCAACGCGCTGCAGTTGCTCACCGCCCTGGGCCTGCTGGTGGGGGGGATCGTGGTCGCGGGTCTGTTCGGGGGCTCGGTCGAGGCGATCACGGGCGAGGACGGCGAGGTGGTGCGCGCCGTGGAGCGGGCCCCGTTGGAGATCGTCGCGCCGACGGTGGACTGGAACCCGCCCGGCGCGCCGCCGCTGATCCCGATCCTGTTCATCACGGTGGCGTGCGGGGCGATCTCGGGGTTCCACTGCCTGGTGGGGAGCGGGACGACGAGCAAGCAGTTGTCGTGCGAGACGCACGCGCGGGCGGTGGGGTACGGGTCGATGCTGACGGAGGGGTTCCTCGCGACGCTGGTGATCATCGCGTGCGCGGCTGGGCTAGGGCTGGGCACGGTTGTGTCAGCGCCGGCGTCGTTCTATGCCGGTGGCGCAGAGCGCATCGGCGATACAACGATGAAGACCCACATGCTCAATGTCGGGGTTGAGGCGGCGTATCAGGACCGCCATGGCGTGCTCGTCGTCTCGCGAATCTTTGTAGACGATCTAGAGAATCAGCAGGTGGATCCTCTTGAGATTGCGTCGCGAAACAACGCCGAGGCGACGGTGACTACGTTTGTGTCGTCTCAAAGTAGCTCCATGTCGACCAATGAGTTGATCCGGTCGGTACGCACTCAGTATCACGAGAATGCACGGCATAAGTCGTGGACGGCGATGCAATCCCCGACAACTCACCTCGACGAGGTGGAGTTGTATCCGGTTGATTCATCAATAATTGAGATCTATTACTCGAATCGCAGTCCGGCACTCCTGCTTCGGTCCGACCTAGCGTTTGCCGCAACGTACTCATCGTGGTCGGCCGCGGGCTCGCTCTCGTCGATGGTCGGCGCGTTCGTGGACGGCGCCGCGAACCTCGTCGCGTCGCTGGGCATGCCCAAACACGCGGCCATCGCGCTAATGGGCGTGCTTGTCGCAAGTTTCGCGGGCACGACGATGGACACGGCGTGCCGATTGCAGCGGTACGTGATCCAGGAACTCGCGGGCGGGTTGCTGCCCCGGGCGACCGGCCCGGCGTGCGCGGCGTGCGGGTACGACCTGCGCGGCGCGGGCGCGACGGCCCGCACGTGCCCGGAGTGCGGCGAGACGGAGCGGTTCATCCCGGAGGGCGAGCGCGCCGTCATCGCGTCGAAGGCGAGCCCGTTCAACCCGGCGCGATGGCTGTCCACGGTGCACGGCGCCACGCTGCTGGCGGTCGTCAGCGCGCTGCTGCTGGCGGGGATGCCCGCGCCGGGGCAGCCGTGGTCGCTCGCGACGGCCGGCACGGGCGGGCTGATGCTCTGGCCCTTGTTCGGCGCGACGAATCAGTTGCTCGCGGGGCTCGCGTTCGTCGTCATTGTCGCGTGGCTGCGCGCGACGAAGCGCCCGGCGTGGTTCGCGCTGCCCCCCATGGCGCTGATGCTGGTGATCCCGGCGTGGGCGATGGCGTGGCAGGCGTTCATCGGGAACGGGAGCACGCCGAGTTGGCTCGCGCAGGACAAGTGGGTGCTGGTGAGCGTGGCGTCGCTGGCGCTGCTGCTCGAGGTGTGGCTGGTGGTCGAAGCGGCGATGCTCTGGCGCGGCCCCCGGGGGCCGGCGCGATCGTGATGGCCGTCCTGCGATGCGCGTTGTCCGGAGACGCCCTCACCCGGTCGCTGCGCGACCACCCTCTCCGAGCGGGAAAGGGTGAGATGATCACGCCGCGAGGTTGCGCGGGGGGTGGGCGTTGCGCCCGTCGGCGTCGCACACGCGGATGCAGCGCCTGCCGGCGTGCTTGGCGGTGTACATGGCGACGTCGGCGTGGTGGATGAGTTCCTCGCCGGTGCGCGGGCGGCTGGTGCGCAGCGAGGCGACGCCGACCGACATGCCGCAGGCGCTTGGCGTGGGCTCGGCGCCGTCGATCGGGCAGACGCTGACGAACTGCTTCATGATGCGGTCGGCGAGGTTGACCGCGGTGTCGCAGGTGGTGTGGGGCATGAGGATGACGAACTCGTCGCCGCCGAAGCGTGCCGCGAGGTCCGAGGAGCGGACCTCGGAGCGGATGATGGCGCCGATCTGCGAGAGGAGTTCGTCGCCGGCCTGGTGGCCGAGTTCGTCGTTGATGGCCTTGAAGCCGTCGAGGTCGAAGAGGATGCAGGCGAGGTCTGTGCCGTAGCGGACGGCTTCCGCGTGCATCTGCTCGAGGCGGTCGGAGAGGCGGCGGCGGTTGGCGAGGCGCGTCAGCGGATCGGTGGTGGCGGCCTCTTCGAGGCGCTGCACGAGTTGTTGGAGTTCGTCGTTCTTGTGGGTGATCTCGCGGAGCGACTCGGAGAGCGCGGCCTGGAGCCGTTCGTTCTCGCGCTGCATGCGCGCGAGGGTGAGGTTCTTCTCGACGGCGATGGGGATGGTCGCGAAGACCTCGGACGACTTGAGCAGGTAGTCGGCGGCGCCGCTGCGGATGGTTTCGAGCAGGGTGTCGATGTCCGACTGCGCGGTGACCACGATGACCGGGAGCGAGGGGCGGCGCGCCTTGATGGCGGCGATGGCTTCGAGCGCGGTCCCGTCGGGGAGGTTGTAGTCGCAGAGCGCGAGGTCGTAGGGCTCGAGATCGACGTTGCCGAGCGCGTCGAGGGTGGAGACGTGCTCGATGCAGCGCCCGCCGAAGTGGTCGGCGAGGATGTCGGCGACGAGCGACGCGGTGTCGGCGTCGTCCTCGATCATCAGGAGGCGCGGGATGGAGTGGTGGAGGTCGGTCATCGGGATCGCGGGCGGAGTGCACGCCGCGCGAAAATAAGATCGTCTCGAACGGGCGGCGACTGAAAGGGATCCCCCGCGTTCTCGGGTGTTCCCCGGGAATTCAGCCGCCTCGATGACCTGCCTCGGCGTTCTGGGACGCGGCGTCACGGCCGTCGGGAGGGATGGAGACAATCCTGTCCGCTGGGACCGAGAAGATGAACCTGGAGCCGACGCCCAGTTCGCTCTCGAGGCGGATGGCGCCTCCCCAGCGTTCGACGATGGCCTTCACGGCGGCGAGGCCGACCCCCGCGCCGGCGACGTGGGCGGGGATGTTGGAGGCGCGGCGGAAGACCTCGAAGACCCGCTCCTGTTCCTTGGGCGGGATGCCCGCGCCGGTGTCGGCGACGGTGAACTCGGCGCCCTGTTCGTCGAAGCGCGCGGAGACGGTGATCGTCCGCGGCGCCCGGTCGGGCATGTACTTGATCGCGTTGTCGACGAGGTTCTGCACGACCTGGCGGAAGCGCGCGGCCTCGACGCGGATCACGGGCATGGGCGCCTGCGCGACGAAGTCGATCTCGCGGGCGGTGAGTTCATGCTGAAGCGTGACGCGCACGTCGCTCACGATACCGGCGGCCTCGACGACCTCGGGGCGTTCCTCGGCGGCGCCGAGGCGGGTGATCTCGAGCAGTTCGCGGATCATGCGGAGTTCGAGATCGACGCTGCGCTCGATGCGGTCGAAGGCCTGGATGGTGTCTTCGGGGAGTTCGCGGGCGTGGCGCTTGCGGATGAGCACGAGCGAGCCGGCGATGTTGCGAAGGGGCGCGCCGAGGTCGTGGCTCATGGCGCGGAAGAAGCGGGCGCGCTCGTTGAGTTCGAGTTGGAGGCGGTCGTTGACAGTGCGCAGTTCACGGGTGCGCTGCTCGACGGTGGATTCGAGGCGTGCGTTGGCCTCGTGGAGTTCCCGCGACGCGTCGTCGAGCGACGAGGCCATGCGGTGGAAGGAGCAGGCGAGCGAGTCGACCTCGCGCGGGCCGCCGCGGCGCAGGGCGTCGGGCCGGCCGCCGGTGGCGAGGGATTCCGCAGCGGCCGCGACGCGGCGCAGCGGGGCCGCGAGCCGGCGCGCGCCCATCGCGACGAGGGGCACCGCGAAGGCGCCGACGACCAGCCCGGCGGCGAGTCCCGCGTTGGCGAGTTGCTTGCCGATGGTCGCGAACGCGGGATCGACGATGCCGATGGTGACGACGCCGAAGAGTTCTTCGTCCGGAGTCCAGAGCGTGACGCCGGAGGCGTGGCCCGAGACGCCGTCGCTCGACTGGATGGAGTAACTCGCGCAGGTGTCGCAGAGCAGGTGGTCGTTGCACTCGTTCACGGCGGCGGCGTAGCCCGAGTAGGCGACGGCGTCGCGGATCTGCCGGGAGATGATCTCCCCTTCGGCGTTGCGGACGGCGACGAAGGCCACGTGGGGGTCGGAGAACGAGAGGGCGACGAGGTCGTCGACCTGGCGCTCGTCGCTCGGGTCGTCGAGGCGCACGAAAGAGTTCGTGAACGACTTCGCGACGTCGCGGGCTTCACGGTGGAGTTCCTGTTTCAACCACCACACGCCGGCGCGCGACTGGAGGGCGACCACGGCGAGGATGGTGACGGCGAGGAGCGCGAGGACCGCGAGCATCGCCTGGATCTCCAGGCGTGCGCCCTTGGGTCGGATTGGTCGGGCGGTCGTCGGCACGTCGCTCCGGTCGGCAGGTGGTCAGGGTCACCCTGCATCGTCGCGGGAGGGGCGTGCGTTCAGCCGGATTTCGTGGCCGCCCGGGAGCGGATCGACAGGGCCAGCGCGACCGGCATCACCGTTCGCGGCCGGTGCGCTGCGACCACGCGCGGTCGAGGGCGGCGTCGAAGATCGTGATCCGAGAACCTTCGAGCAGTTCTCGGGCCTTCTCGCCTATCAGGAGGCGCTCCTGGCGGAGGCGCGCCTCGCGTTCTAGATCGGGGCGGACGTCGGCGAGCGCGGGGGGCTCGCTGGTGCGCAGATCACCTGGTTCGCGCTGGAGCACGGCGAAGCCCTGTTCGAGCGCAACGACGCCGCTGCGCTCTCCGGGGTCGAGTTCGGTCGCGGCGTCGCGGAGGGCCTTGGGGTAGGTCGGGTCGGAGGGGCTGACGGGCTCGAGGAGCCCGCCGCGCGAGGCGCTCTCGTCGGTCGAGAGCAGCGCGGCGACTTCTGCGAAGGGCTCGCCCGCTTCGAGCCGCTGCACGGCCTGGGTCGCGAGGTCGATCGTTGAGGTCACGATGATGCGCACGGGGATGCGCGGCCCGTAGCGCAGGTCGTAGGCCTGGCGGATCAGCGGCTCGGACAGGGAGACGTCGGCGCGCACGAGGCGGCGAAGGGCGGCGTTGCGGCGGAGGTAGCCGTCGAAGCGCTGCGGCCCGAGGCCGCGGGACGCCCGGAGTTGGATGAGCAGGCGCTCGCCTCGATCGGCGCGGGATTCGCGCGCGGCGCCGGTCGGCGCGGCGTCGGCGAGTTGGTCGACGAGGATCGCGCGCTCGGCGGCGAGGTCGAGGTCCTGCCAGCGCACGCCCTGCTCGGCGAGCGCGCGTTCGAGGGCGATGTCGAGCGCCGCTTCCTCCAGCGCGACGGCGCCCGCGGCCTCGACGAGCGAGGGGCGGAGATCGTCCCACGACACCGCTTCGCCGTTGACGATGACAGGGGGCCGTTCGGGCGCGGCTTGCGGCCGCTCGGTGGCCTCGGCGCGGGAGGCGTCGATCGCTGGGCCCTCCGCCCGCTGCGCGGGGGCGGTTGACGCGCAACCCGAGATCAGGCAAACCGCGGCGGCGGCGGCTGCGAACAGGGACGTGCGCACCCGCAGGGCGGCTGAATCGGCGAGACGATCGGCCCGAGAATGTTCCATGGGGAGCGATCACAGGGCGTGAGCCCCGCCGAGTCAACCGGCGAACCCTCCTCGACCCACGCGCACCACGAGGCGACGATTCCGACGATGACCAACGCGAGCACGCTCGAAAGCATCCGTGAACAGGCCGAGGGCACGCTGGACGGGCCCGCGCCCAAGCGTCCGGCCACGCCGCCGGGCGCCGCGACGACCGTCTGCCCGTACTGCGGCAACCGCGAGCAGGCCAACGCGGAGCAGTGCTCGTCGTGCAAGGGGCTGTTCGAGCCGCTCTCGAAGATCGCCACGCAGAACGCGATGGGCCCCTGGCAGATCCGCGACGAGATGAGCCCGTTTCGCCCGGGGTGCTCGATCGAGACGCTGCGGGCGCTGATCCGCCGCGGGAAACTCACGCGTGAGAGCGTGATCCGCGGGCCGTCGACCAAGCAGTTCTGGCGCCGCGCGGCCGACGCGCAGGGTGTTTCCCACCTGTTGGGCGTGTGCCACGCCTGCGCCGGGCCCGCGAGCGCGGACCATCACCATTGCCGTTCCTGCGGCGCCTCGTTCCTCGTCGAGGCCGACCGCGACCGCATGGGGCTCGATCCCGTGCGCCCGCTTCCGGCCACTGCGCCCGCGGCGCGCGCACAGGACGCGTCTATCCACGCCGATGCGGAGCCCAAGCCGTCGACGACGGCGCACGCCCCCGCGCACGCGGCCCCACAACCGGCTCCCGCGGGGTTTCTCGACGTCTTCAGCGCCCCGCCCGCGACGGCGCCGGCCGAACGCGGGGCGCCCAGCACGAGCGCGCTGCGCGCCGAGTTGCGCACCTCGCGTCGCGGCTCGCGCGCGGTCCGTCACGCCGTGGCCGCCGCGACGGTGGCGCTCTGCGCCGCGGCGCTGAGCGTGGCCGTCTGGGCCGCGAGCGCCGCGGGGGTCGCCGAGCAGCCCGACGCCGCCCCGGTCGCCTCCGAGGAGCCCGCCGCCGAGTCCGTGGTCGCTGCGGCTGAAAGCAGCCAGGCGGCTCCGGTTCCGCCCGCCGCGCCGACCGAGGCGGACCTTGCCGAGTGGGGCCGCCGGATCGACGAGGCCGTGGCCCTCGGCGCTGCCGATGACGCCGAATCCCTCAAAGCGGCGATCCAGGCCCTTCGGGAGATCCAGCGGACCGCCCCGGAGGGGGTGCTGCCCGCCGATTTCGGGGCCACCGTGGAGGCCCTGGAGCGGCGTCTCGACGACCTGACGGTCGAGCGGTTCCTCAACCGCGCCCAGCCGGGCCGATGAGCGTCGCCTGAACAGGGGGGCATCGTTGCCCGCCGATCGGCGCCTCGCGCGATAATTTCCTAAATATCGCCATTGCAGGGACTTGCGGCATACTTCCGGGGATGGCGCGGCCGCCTTCGTTGACCCTCGGAGCGGGGTCGCTACGCTACTTCGCGACCCGGATCGGCCCGCCCGGCCGGCCCGAATCGGTCTTCCGCGGCTTTTGCCGTGGCTTGCCGCCGGATGGGGATCGGAGCCCTCATCCGGCGGTTTCCTTTTTGCGCACGCGCGCTCCATGCGCGCACTCGCGACTGGTTCTCACCGCACGCCGAACTACCCTCCACGCCATGGCCAAGGGCAACAAGAAGAAGTCGCCCACTCCCGAGATCGAGAACCGCCGCGCGCGCCACGAGTACGCGATCGACGACACGCTCGAGGTCGGCATCGCGCTCCACGGCTCGGAGGTGAAATCGATCCGCGAGGGCAAGTGCTCCATCGCCGAGGGCTACGTGCGCGCCCAACTCGAGCCCCTGCGCCTCGAGATCCACGGGATGCACATCCACGAGTACCCGCCCGCGGCGGGGGCCAACCACATCCCCACGAGAACCCGGGTGCTGCTCGCGCACAAGCGCGAGATCGAGAAACTCGCCCGCGCGTCCCTCCAGAAGGGCGTCACCATCGTCCCCCTGAGACTCTACTTCAAGGACGGCTGGGTGAAACTGCTCATCGCGACGGCCCGGGGCAAGACCAGCGTCGACAAACGCCAGTCGCTCAAGGAACGCGAGGCCCAGCGCGACATCCAGCGCGCCATGAGCAAGCGGGTCTAAGAGGGCAGCAGGCAGCAGGAAGAGGTGATCTGCTCCGCTCCCTCTCCTGTTCGGCGCAGCCGAATGGGAGAGGGCAGGGTGAGGGCTACGCCTTCTCCTCTTCCTCATCCGCTCGTCTTCCTCTCAGTTCTCTGATCAGAGCCCCGGGCGAGAGCACGGGGCGCGGGTGCGCCCGGGAACTGTTCGCCCTCCGCTCGCGTGGGGCCGCAACCGCGGCTTCGGTGCGAACCAGATCGAAGATGCGCAAACCGTGTGTCAGGGTTTGCGCACCTTCGATCCTGCGCGCCGGGCGTCGTCTTCGAAGCGATCCCGCTTCACCGCCTCCGCCGCGCGGCGAGGAGCGCGCTCAGCGCGAGCGCAGCGCCCCCCGAAGGCGCCGGAATACTGCTTGCCACCCTAAAGCCACCGAAGGGCGAGAGGGAGCCGCCGAAGCCGAACCATTCGACATGGTCGAAGAACAGTGAATCACTCGCGCGTGATTCGGTCCCCTTGGCGAGCCGAGCCGCCGTCGTTGGCGACAAGATCGTCTCTGTCCACTCGCTCGCCCCGCCCGACACGTCGAGCAGGCCCCAAGGGCTCTGCACGTCGGGGTACATGCCAACCTCGAACGGGCGGTGTTGCTCCGATGGCCACTGCGTTGCGTCGCCCGCATTGGTCTGCCCGCCGAGTTCCGGGCGGCCCGCGATCAATTGCGTGTCGCTCGCGTTGGGCTGCTTCCACCATCCCCCTTCGCCGTCGCCGAGGCGGTTGGGGTCGTAGTACCCCGCTTTGAGCCACTCGTCCATCGTGGGGATCCAGTAGCGCGCGTCGGCGTTGTGCGAGGGTTGGCCCTGCGGGATCGGCTGGCCCGGGAGCCGCTCGAACGTCGACGTGTCGTACGCGCCGTTCTGGAACGCCTCGATCGAGGTTCCTTTGTCGTTGTGGAGCCAGTTGGTGTACATGGCCGCGGCGAAGAAACTCGTCCGGATCGGCTCGTTGGCCGAGCGGCCGGGCGAGAGGAAGAAGACCCAGTCTTCTCCGACGCGCATGGTGCTGAGCCCGTCGCCAGCGATGAACGCTGCGGCAACGGGAACCTGCCCGATGTACGGCGCGATGGCCCGGGCGAATTCGAGGAACTCGCCGTTGGTGACCTCCCGGGTCATGATGTGGTAGACGTGATCGACGCGGCCCGCCTGACGGACGTCGAACTGAAAGTCGATTCGCCGGATCTGGGTGGGCGCGTTGCCCACAGCGCCGATGCGGGTGAACGGCAGGCCTTGGTGCTCCGAGAACCGCAAGCCGCGGTTGTTGGCGACGCCTTGAGCGAGCAACGACGACGACACCGCGCACGCGAGTACGAGAACGACTGAAGAACGGATCGGGGGCATCGAGTGACTCCGGAACGGTGACCGACCTGTGCTGCACCCAAGGTACAGCATGTGCGTCGTCGAAGGAAGATCCGAGAACCGCAATGCGCTGGGAATCTTTCCCCCTCTCCCACCCCCGCCCCCGGGGAGGTCGGGCGAGCGTGCCGGAGCAACATGCATGGTGCGCACGTGGTCGAAGATGCGCAAACCGTGTGTCAGGGTTTGCGCACCTTCGATCCTCGGTGCGGCGCTGGCGGCTCGCCGCCAGTGCGCTTTCTTGCTCCCCCTTCTCTGATGGGAGGAGAGGGAGAAAAGAGAGGACCTGAGTTGACCCTCCCCTGACCCCTCCCATCTCACTTCGTTCGACAGGAGGGGGAGAAGGCGCACGCCCGGTACTGTCCCGCTGCCCTTCGCTTTGCGCCCTGTGCTTTCTGCGTCCCCTCACTCCGCGAGCAGGCGCAGTTCGTCGCGGAGGATCGCCGCCAGTTCGTAGTTCTCCTGCCGCAGCGCTTCCTGGAGGCGTTTGCGCAGTTCCTCGCGCTGGCTGACGGGGAGTTTCGGCGCGAGTTGGTCGCGCATGCCGCGGAGCACGATCGCTTCGTGGCTCTCCTCGAACGCTTCGCCCGCGCCCGCTTCCTCGAAGACCTGGCGCATCTGTTCGAGCCCGTCCTCGATGTGGTAGAGCGCGACCTTTGGCTCGCTGGACGCGACGGCCGCGCTCGCGAGCGCCCGGGTGCGCATCATCACGAGGTAGGGCCGGAACTGTTCGAGGATGGCCCGGTCGTCGTCTTCCTTCGCGAACTCGGCGCAGAGGTCGAGGACGCGCAGGTTGTGTCCGCAATCGCGCACCACCGCCTCGTAGTCCTCGAGGACGAGGAGGGAGATGTACCTGTGGTAGTACTGGACGCTCTCCTCACGGAGCATGCGGCAGGTCTCGGCGTCGAGGGCGAAGCCTTCCTCGGACCCGTTCTCGGACATGTGGTCCTCGAGGCGGGTCTCCTGGTATTCGAGCAGGGAGTCGTAGCCCATCGGGCGCCCGCCGTCGGGCCGCCCCTCGGCCTCCATCTGGAGGATGCCGAGGTCGACGCGCATCTGGATTTTCGGACGTTCATCGTCGCCCTGGATCAGCCGGACGTTGATCTGGCCGGGCTCGAAGGGCCAATCCTGGAGGGCTTTGGTGAGGTCGAAGGACATTTGACGAGAAAATCCGTCTCCGGTCTTGGCCGAGAATCGCGCTGATTCCCAGTGGGGAGGAGCGACGAGTTTATGCGAACCCTGCACCCACGACAGAGCCAGAGCCCGGTATCTTTCGCTCTGCAGGACGCCCCGAGCCGGGCGTCGAAGCCCCGCAGACGCGCCATCCCGCAAAGGGCGTCCGCGACGGAAGTTGCCGCAGTCGCGACGCTGGACGAGTCTCAAGCCATGCAAGGCGCCGGTCGATGGAACCGCGACGGTCGGGCAACGAATGGACTCACGGGCGACCCCCAAACCGGCGGGCGCCACAGCACAGGACCAGCGGGGCCGATTCCTTCGATGGGCAAGTCCGACCTCCAAACCGACCTTCAGTTGTACATGCGGCAGATCAACGAGATCGGCCTGCTGTCCGCTGACGAGGAGAAGGAACTCGGCTGGGCCATCATCAACGATGACTGCCCCGAGGCGCGCGACCGGCTGGTGCGAGCCAATCTCCGCCTCGTCATCTCCATCGCCAAGAACTACACGAACCGCGGTCTCTCGCTGACCGACCTCATCGAGGAAGGCAACCTCGGGCTCATCCGCGCCGTCGAGGGCTTCGACCCGGCGCAGGGCGCGCGGTTCAGCACCTACGCGAGTTGGTGGATCAAGCAGGCGATCAAGCGCGCGCTGATCAACGCCGTGCAGCCGATCCACGTGCCCGCGTACATGGTGGAACTGGTCGCGAAGTGGAAGCAGACCATCCGCCTGCTGGAAGACGAAAAGGGCCGCCCGCCGACGACGCAGGAAGTCGCCGAGTCGATGCGCCTTCCCGCGAAGAAGGTCCGCGTCATCCGGCGCGCGGTGAAGGCGCTTCACGCCCCCAGCCAGTCGCCCACGGACCAGCAGGGCCAGGCGATGTCCGTCAGCGACATCCTGCCCGACACGCGCCACTGCGCCCCCGACGAGCAGGTCTCGCGCGAGGACGAGGTCAGCACGATCTTCAAACTGCTCGACGCGATCGACGACCGCGAGGCCACCGTGCTCCGCCTTCGCTTCGGGCTCGACGGCCAGCCGCCGCTCACGCTCAAGGAGATCGGCGCCGAGATCGGCCTGACGCGCGAGCGCGTCCGCCAGATCGAGTGCGAGGCCCTCAAGAAACTCGGGCAGCGTCTCGAGGACGACAAGCCCCTCTCGTTCGTCGCTCCGCCCAAGCGCAAGCGCAAGTCGCCCAAGTCGACGCGCAAGCCCAAGTCGTCGATGAACGGCACGTCGAACGGGCACGCGCACGGCCCGGACGACACCACCGCCGGGGAGGTCGAACCCTCGGGCGACGCCGACGGCGAGAGCGATAGTTTCCGCCGCGCGAGTTGAGCGTGCGGCGGGGGCGCCGGGGGCGCCGGGGGCGGCGAACGCCCGCTGGTCTCAACGCAGCCCGTATTCCTTTAACTTGCGGTACAGCGTCCGCTCGCCGATGCCGAGCAGTTTCGCCGTCTGCTCGCGGTTCCCGCCCGTGAGCCGCAGTGTCTCGCGGATCGCGCGCTTCTCGAGTTGCTCCAGCGGCGTGCCGGCCAGCGAGCCGAGCGAGCCCGGCCCCGCGTTGTCGTCGCCGTAGTGCTCGTCGCCCACGCGGATGTCGTCGGGAATGTGCCGCACGTCGAGCGCGCTGTCCCCGCCGCCGATCGCCATGACCGTCATGTTCTGCACGACGTTGAGCAGTTGGCGCACGTTGCCCGGCCAGAGGTAGGCGGTGAGCCGCAGCATCGCGGCGTCGGTCACCTCCGGCGGCGGGTCGCTGGGCTTCATCTGTGCAGCGAACTTCGCCACTGCGTGGCGCACGATGCGCGGGATGTCCTCGCGGCGCTCGCGCAGCGGCGGCAGGTGCACGTGCGCCGCGTTGATCCGGAACGACAGGTCCTCGCGGAACCAGCCGTCCTTCACGCCCTGCTTGAGGTCCTTGTTCGTCGCGCTCACGAAACGCACGTCGACGTGCTTGGGGGAATTCGAGCCCAGCCGGACCACCTCGCCCGACTCGAGCACGCGGAGCAGTTTCGCCTGCATGGCCATGGGCATGTCGCCGATCTCGTCGAGGAACAGCGTGCCCTTGTCGGCGTACTCGAAGACGCCCTCGCGCTCCTTGTCGGCGCCGGTGAACGCGCCGCGCACGTGCCCGAAGAGGGCGTCCTCGAGCAGGCTCTCGCTCTGCCCGGCGCAGTTGAACGCGACGTACTTCTTGTCCTTGCGCGGCGAGTTCCTGTGGATCGCCGCCGCGATCAACTCCTTGCCCGTGCCGCTCTCGCCCGTGATGAGCACGGGGATGTTCGCCTGCGCGACGGTCTTCACCGTCTGCAGGATGCGGCGCATGGGCTCGCTGCCCGCGATGATCCCCTCGAACCCGTCGTGCTGCACGAGGTCGGTCAGTTCCCCGGACTGGTGCCGCAGCAGCACTGTCTCGGCGGCGCGGTTCACCAGCGAGCGGAAGAGTTCGAGGTCGAGCGGCTTCTCGATGAAGTCGAACACGCCTTCCTTGAACGCCGCCCGCGCGGTCGCGACGTCGCCGTGCGCGGTGACCATGATGGTCTCGGCGTCGGGCTGGAGGTTGCGCGCGTGGGAGAGCACGACCATCCCCGCGTTGCCGCCGTCGTGCACGACGCCGTTCGCGTCGGCGCTGCCCGGCATCCGCAGGTCGGTGACGATCACGTCGAAGACGCCCCCCTTGAGTTCGGCCAGCGCGGCCGGGACGTCGTTCACGATCGTGCAGACGTGCCCGGGCTTGCGCAGGGCTTCGGCCATCACCTCGGCGTGGTCGGCCTCGTCCTCGACGATCAGCACCTGGGCCCGGGGGGTCTCGTTTCCGACGGATGGAGCGGCGGTCATCGCAGGAGTGTAGAGACGGTCGGGCGCAACAGATGAGCGGAGGGCCTCACTCGGCGCCCTCTCCCGCGGGAGCCGGTGAGGAGAACACCCTTCGGCGCGCCGCGCAGAGCGCGATCGCGATCGCGTCGGCCACGTCCGCCGGCTCGGGCATCGCCGCCAGGCGCAACTGGCCCTGCACGGCGCGCTGCACCTGCTCCTTGCTCGCGCGGCCCGCGCCGGTGAGTGACTTCTTGATCGTCGCCGGCTCGAGTTCGTGCAGGGGGAGCCCCGCCCGCGCCACGGCCAGCAGGATCACCCCGCGCGCGTGGCCCATGACCACCGCCGTCGTGGGCCGCTTGTAGTGGGAGAAGAGTTTCTCGACGGCCGCCGCGCCGGGCCGCAGCCCCTCGATCGCGTCGGGGAGGTCGCGGTCGGGTTCGACGAGCCGGTCCGCGACC